>JALYXK010000316.1 GCA_030947145.1 Actinomycetota bacterium | reverse complement strand
CGGAGCTTCTCATCGACGGCGGGGGCCGGAGCCTCCTCGATCAGCTTCTGATGGCGGCGCTGCAGCGAGCAGTCGCGCTCGCCGAGGTGGATCACGGTGCCGTGCGAGTCGGCCAGCACCTGCACCTCGACGTGGCGCGGGTCGGGCAGATAACGCTCGAGATAGACGGTGGCGTCGGAGAAGAACTTCTCGCCCTCCCGCGCGGCCCCCTCGAAGGCGTCTTGGAGCTTGTCCTCGGCCATCGCCACGCGAAAGCCCTTGCCCCCGCCCCCGCCCGCCGCCTTGACCGCGACCGGATAGCCGATCGTCTCGTCGATCAGCTGCTTGGCGTCCTGCACGGTTTCCACCGGCTCGGTGGTGCCGGGCACGATCGGCACGCCCGCCTTCTCCATCAGCTCGCGCGCCTTGGTCTTCGAGCCCATCGCGTCGATCGCGGACGCGGGCGGGCCGATGAAGGTGATCTGGCGCGCTTCCAGCTCGCGCGCGAAGGCCGCGTTCTCGGCCAGGAAGCCGTAGCCCGGGTGCACCGCCTCGGCCCCGGAGCGCTCCACGGCGTCGATCAGCTTCTCGATCGACAGGTAGCTCTCGGACGCCGGGCCTGGACCGAGCAGAAACGCCTCGTCGGCCCGAGCCACGTGAGGCGCGTCGCGGTCGATCTCGGAATAGACGGCGACCGTGGCGATCCCCAGCTCCTCGCAGGCCCGGATGATCCTGAGCGCGATCTCGCCGCGGTTGGCGATCAGGATCTTCGAGAACATGACGGCGCCGACTTTACCGTCGCCGACGGGATTCCGGCCGATTGAAAGGGGCAGTCGACCAACTGGCGCCGCAATCGCCGTGTTAACCCACGTTTAGGCTTAACCGGACGAGCCTCTAAATTCTGTGCGGGCATTTAGAATCACCTCCGTGCACACGCTCCCGGAGGCGCTCGGGATGTGTCCGGGGGTGGCAGCGATCCCGGGCACGCCCGGCCGATCGCCCAGCATTCTCTTGATGGCGGCGCAGTTGCCGTGATCGAGCAGGACTTCCCCGCGGTCCAGGAGCCCCTGCCCGAGGCCCGGCCCGAACTCGCCTACGAGCGGCCGTGGGTGCGCCGGGAGGGTGCATTCGAGGCCGACCGGCTGCGCGCCGCGCTGGCGCGGCTGCGGATGCCGCTGGCGGTCTACGGCGTCTCGCGGCTGCTCTACCTGCTGATCGCGCTGGGCGACACCCTGATCCACAAGTGGTCCTTCGCCGCGGAGGTCTCCAACTGGGACGGACTCTGGTACACGGCGCTGGCCGGCCACGGCTACCCCACGCAGGCCTCGCATCTGCAGACCACGCTCGGCTTCTTCCCGCTGTATCCGATGGTCACGTGGCTCGTCTCGCACCTGCTGTTCTGCTCGCTGATCACCGCCGGCGTGATCGTCTCGCTGGTCGGCGGCTTGATCGCCACCGTGCTCGTGCAACGGCTCGCCGCCGCCTGGTGGGGGGAGGCGGCCGGACGCCGGGCGGTCCTGTTCTTCTGCCTGTTCCCAGGATCGATCGTGTTCTCGATGGTCTACTCGGAGGGGCTGATGCTGGCCCTGGTGATCGGGTGCCTGCTGGCCCTGGAGCGACGGCGCTGGGTGCTGGCCGGGCTGCTGGCCGCGGGCGCCACCGCGGTCGGCCCGGTCGCGCTGGCCATCATTCCCGCCTGCGCAGTCGCGGCCTGGCGCGAGCTACGCCGCCACGGCTGGCAGGACCCAGAGGCTCGCCGGTCGCTGCTCGCCCCGCTGCTGGCCCCAGGCGGGGTGGGCCTTTTCGCCCTGTACCTGTGGATCCACACGGGGACGCCCTTCGCCAGCTACGAGGCCCAGCACTTCGGCTGGAGCGAGAAGAGCACCCCCCTGGCGATCTTCAACCAGGCCAAGCACATGATCCACGAGACCCTCAACGTGCACAGCCTCAATCACCCGGGCATCAACCTCAACTACTACAGCGGCGTGCTCGGAGCGGTCTTCCTGATCGTCGCCCTGTGGCTGATCGCCCGTCCGCGCGGGCGCCCGAACATCTCTCCGGCGGCGATCGCCCTGACGGTGTGGACCGCGATCCTGATCTTGACCTCGTCCAACACGCCGCCGAATCCGCGGATGCTGATGTGCGCCTTCCCGGCGCTGATGGTCGTGGCCTACCGGCTGCGGGGCAAGGCCTTTGCCCGCCTGATCGGGGTGAGCACGGTGCTGCTGGTCGCGATGAGCATGGTCACCTTCGTGGGCACCGGCCTGCGCCCCTGAGGCACCCGACAACGCCGGTCTCCGGAGCGCGTTCGCGGCCGAGCTAGCGCCGGAGCTGCTCGACCCGGACCTGGCTGGCGTAACCGAAGACCCGCGTGCCGTGGTGCGGGTAGGCCTCCTGGAGCGTGGCCTGGAGGGCGCGGTAGCGGACGTAGTTGGTGCGCGAGCCGGGGGGTCCGTGGCGCTGGCCCTGGTGGCTGACCACCAACCAGAGTCCGGGACAGCCCGACTCGATCCGCTGCAGCTGACCGCTCCCCGGGGTGGCGTAGTCCTCGACGAACGGGCGCACTCTGGCCCAGGGCGTGGCCGGGCTGACCGGTGTCGGCGCCCGCAAACCGTCGCCCCGGGCGCGGACGTAGAAGTCGAACGGCATCCGGCCGTCGAGCGGATAGAAGACGACGCAGTCACCCGGCCGGGCGCCGGCCACGACGTGCTGCTCGGCCGCCTTCCAGTCCTCGGGCGCGATGCCGTAGCTGGCGATCAGGGGCACGGCCCGCAGCGCCAGGAGCGCGCCAACCCCCAGCCAGCCGAGCGCCATCGGTAGTCGCGTTCGCAGCAGCGCCCAGGCCAGCAACAACGCGACCGCCGGCATGCAGATCACGCTGTTGCGGTAGAGCAGGATCGGCTGGCCGGACGCGGATTCGGCCAGGCTGAGCAGCATCGGAATGGCCAGCCAGCTCAGGAGCAACGCCCCCGCCCAGGCCTCCCGCTCGGGCGCCGGGCGCGCTCGTTCGGCCGGCCCGGACGCTGACTCGGGCGCCCGGCCCGCTCGCCGCAGCCGCGCGAGGATCAGCCCGGCGGCGGCGAGCAGCCCGGCCACCGATACCACCAGCGCGAGCGTTCCCGTCGCGGTCGCCCGGAAGTTCGGCGGCATCCCGGCCGAGGTCAGCCAGCGCAGCATCTGGCCGATGCCCTTGGCGTTGGGGCGGGGCACCCAGAACAGCTGGCTCGAGCCGCGGTTGGCCGCGAGCAGCAGCAGCGGCACGCAGCCCACCGCGGCGACCGCGACCGCGCCGAGGACGACGCGAGCCCGACGACGGCGCCAGAGCAGCATCAGCAGCTGCGCGGGCACGACCAGCGCGCCGGCAAACCCGAGGTAGGCGGCCAGCACGATGCTGGCCCCGTAGGCGACCAGGGCCAGCCGCGACGGCGAGCGGTCCTCCGGCGTCTCGACGATCGCCATGAAGGCCAGGAACGATCCGGCCACCACCATGATCAACGGGGCGTACCCGCGCGCGTCCTGGCCCCAGAACACCAAAGGGAGGCTGACCGCGCTCAGCAGGCCGGCGGCGAAGGCCACCCGATTGTCGAACAGGCGGCGGCCCAGCAGGCCGACGATCGCCACCGTGGCCAGCGTGGCGATCACCGAGGGCAGCCGGATCACCGCCGCCGCGTCGCCGAACAGTCCGATCAGGACGTGGAGCAGTAGGTAGTAGGCCAGCATGTTGCCGCCGTCGTGGCCGATCGCGCTCCACAGCGCGGAGCCGTGCTGGGTGGCGATCGACACGCTCGCGCCCTCGTCGAGCCACAGGCTGCGGGTGCTCAGCTGGAACAGCGTCAGCGCGGCGGCCAGCGCGCACGGGCCCGCCACCGCGAGCGCCCCGAGCCCGCGCGGCGAGCGCCACCAACCCGCCCCATCCCGGAGTCGGGGAGCACTGGCCGGCTCGGCGGCCGGGTCCGAGCGTTCGCCAGTTGTCGTAGCGGAGATCACGCCACCGCCGGAACCGAGCGCCGCGGCGGGCGCGAGCGCGGACGAGCGGCGAGCAGGGCAACCAGGGCGGCCAGTACGTAGACGGCGAGCACGTACGGCGAGCGGCCGATCGGCAGCGCCACGATGCCGTCGGGTCGGACGACCAGCACCGAGGCGATCAGCACCACCGGGATCACCCGCGAGCGTTGGGTGAGCGCGGTGGCCGCGAGCAGGGCGACGCCCCAGGTCAGATACCAGGGCCAGGCGGCGGGGCCGAACAGGGTCGAGGCGACCAGCAGCAGGCCCAGATACAGCGTCAGCCGCTCATAGCGCACGCGTAGGCAGAGCCCGATCCCCAGCGCGAGGGTCAGAGCCAGGGCGACGGCGGCGAAGGCCGACTCGAGCGAACGCGTACCGGCGCCGAGCCCCAGCGAGTGCAGCGCCGAGGCCAGGCTGTAGCCCAGCGCCGTGGCCGGGGTGATGGCCAGATGGACCTTGCCCGGTGTGGAGAGCATCCCACCCGAGATCCAGTGCAGGCCCACGCCGCTGATCGCGCCGGCGCCCAGCAGCACGCCCGCCACCACGGCGGCGCTCTGGGCGAGCGCCGACGCCGCCCGCCGGGGCTCGGCGCGGACCCAGCAGGCGGCGATCAGGACGATCGCCGCCGCGGCCGGAAGCTTGATCGTCGCGGCCAGGGCGCAGATCGCGATGGCCAGCAGCGGGCGGCGCTGTACGGCGAAGCTGACCCCGGCCACCAGCAGGCCGGCCATCAGCGCATCGTTGTGTCCGGCCCCGACCAGCTCCAGCAGGACCAGCGGGCTGATCACCGCCAGCCAGGTGGCCCGGGCGGGATCGGCACCGGTGGCTCGAGCCAGCCGCGGCACGAACACCGCGAGCAGCGCCAACCCGGCGAATTCAAGGGCGCGCATCAGCAGCACGCCGAGGACCAGGTGCGAACCGGCGACCCCCGCGATCAGGCCGGCCAGCGCGATGAACGTCGGCCCGTAGGGCGCCGTCGTGTGCCGCCAGAACGGCGAGACGGCGTGGAACAGCCGCGCCTGGTGCAGGCCGGCCAGCGCCGCCGCCGGGTGCTGGTAGGGATCGACGCCGTGGTGCAGGAGCGTGCCCTGGGCCAGGTAGCTGTACATGTCGTGGCTGAACAGCCCCGGGCCGAGCCACAGCGGGGTCGACCACAGCCCCCCGATGGCCAGCAGCGGCCCGACGCCGAGCCCCGGCGCGCGCGCGAGCCGGCGCCCGATCCCCAGCCAGGCCCCGCACAACGCCAGCACCCCGGCCCAGAACACCACCTGCGCGAACCGGTGCCCGCCCGGCAGCTGGACGGTGAAGAACCAGTGGATCGGCTGGTGATTCAGCAGCTTGGAGGCGGCCGCCGTGAGCACGAGCGAACCGGCCAGCCCCAGGCCGACCCAGGCCCAGCCGAGATCGCGTCGGGCACTGCGCATGGGAAGGAAACTAGACCATCAAAGGTCTGTCCAAACGGTGAAGCTGCTGCTAAGAGAGGCTATTGCGCTTAGTGAGCGCCGATGACCATGCCCGCGCCGACGGTGTCGTTGGTCGACTCGTCGATCAGAATGAAACTGCCGGTGGTGCGATTGCGCGCGTAGGAATCGACCATCAGGGCTTGGCTGGCCTTCAGGCGGACCCGGCCGATCTCATTGAGCTCGAGCTGATTGGTCGGCTCGTGCTCGAGCGTGTTGACGTTGACGCGATACTCGAGCCCGTCGACGATCGCCCTCGCGGACGTCGTCGTGTGCTTGATCGTGTACCGGGCGCGGGGGCGCATCGGCTCGGAGCCCATCCAGCAGATCATCGCGTCGAGCTCGCGACCGGTCGCGGGCTGGTCCTCGGCCTCGACGATCATGTCGCCGCGCGAGATGTCGATCTGGTCGGCCAGCCGGAGGGTGACCGACATGGTCGGGAAGGCGGCGTCGACCTCACCGTCATAGGTGTCGATCGAGCTGACCGTGGTGCGGTGGCCTCCGGGGAGCACGACGACCTCGCTGCCGGGGCGCAGCACCCCGCCGGCCATCTGCCCGGCGTAGCCGCGATAGTCGTGGTGCTCGTCGCTCATCGGGCGGATCACCCACTGGACGGGAAAGCGGACATCGGCCAGGTTGCGGTCGGGGGCGATCACCACGTGCTCGAGGTGGTAGAGCAGCGGCGCTCCGCCGTACCAGGGCATCG
>JALYXK010000386.1 GCA_030947145.1 Actinomycetota bacterium | reverse complement strand
GGCGATCTGGGCGTGCATCTCGTGGGCCACCGCGCGATAGCTGGGATGGCCCTCGCGGCCGGAGCGCAGCTCGATCAGCTGCATCGCCTCGCGGGCGTTGAGGTCGAGGATGAAGCGGATCCGGTAGCCGAGGCAGAGGGCGTAGGGCGCCGCCTGAGCCAGGCCGCCCTCGACCAGGCGCTGGTATTCGGACCGGGAGCGATCGAGCGCGCGCCGGTATTCCTCGCCGCAGCCGGCGAGGCGGACCTGATCGGGGACGCCGGCCCCGAGGTCCGGGGTCAGCGTCTGCCACTGCACGGTCAGCATCCGATGGCGCTGAAGGTCGCGAAACGCGCCGTAGTCGGAGACGATCTCAAAGCGATAGCGCAGCGCCTCGAATCCCCGGCCGGGGCGATGGCGGCGGTTGGAGCGCTCCCCGACCAGGTCGCGGAGCAGCTCGCGGCGTTCCTCGGTCGAGAGTCCCCCCACGGCCTCACGGATCGAGTCCTCGGGCGCACCCGTCGACTCGAACAGCAGCGCCGCCAACAGGTCGTCCTCATCGCCCTCGGTGCTGAGCAGGCGGACCGAGGGGCCGGCGTCCGCGCTCGCCGAGGCTTCGTCCAGTCCGAGCCGCCGGGACCAGCGCTCGCCGGCGCTGCGCCGCGACCGCAGGTAGTCGACCCAGGCCCCGCCCCGATCGGGACGGTCGACGCGGGCGACGAAGCTCGGCATCACGGCGTTGATCTCGGTGAGGATCATCTCGCCGAGGCGGCGCGCCTCGGGCAGCGGATGCGCGAGCAGGTGCAGGATCAGCTGCTCGTAGGTCTGACCGGTGGCGAAGATGCCCATGTGCGAGAGCGAGCTGGCCGGCAGCAGCCCGCGCAGCAGATCCAGCGCCTTGGCCTTGATCGCCCGCGCGTGGGCGGCGGGCGCCTCGTCCCCACGCCGGGGGAACTCGGTCTCGGCCCAGGCGCTCACCCGCGGCAGCAGGGTCGAGTAGGTGCTGAACAGCTGGTCCATCGCCGCGGCGTACTCGGGGCCGAGCGTCGCGTCGCGGTAGTAGCGATAACCGGGGTGGGCGGGCCCGCTTCTCGGCATCGGCGCGTCATAGGCGATGTAGCGCGTGGACTGCTCGAGGTAGGCGCCCAGCCGCGGGCGCTGGAGGACCTTGGTGAGCACGTTCGAGACCCACTCACAGGCCACGTGCGCGCCCCCGAGTTGGGCGACCGAGTCATCGCCGTAGCCCAGGAAGATCCGCTCATAGAGCTGCGCGGCCCGCTGACCCTCCTCGCCGTCCCAAGCGGCCCCCGTGGCCGGCAGGTCCGCGGCGAACTCGTCGAGAAACAGCCGTCTGAGCGTCCCCTGGTAGCGCGAATACCGCGCGAACAGGGCTCCCTTCACCGTCTCGGGCAGGTTGACCAGCGCGAACACCGGACGGTCGAGGTTGGTGACATGCGCGCTCAGAAGCGCGCGCTCGGCATCACTGAAGCTCTCGACCGGGTACTCCACGGACGCCCGATCCTACAGGCCGAGTCGGAGGCTTAGAACAGTCCCCCGAGGGCGCGGCCGGCGTGTGCGGCGAAGGTGAAGAGCGGCGAGGGGAAGATCCCGAAGAACACGCAGGCCGCCCCGAACAGGGCTCCCACAAAGGCGACCTCGGGGTAGGGCGCGGCGTGCGATCGGTCGAGCGCGTCGGCCTCGGGCGAGGCGCCGGCGATCGGGGCGAGGCCGCCGACGCTGCCGGCTGCGCCGGCCCCGGGTCCCGCCCCGGCGTAAGCGGGATCGGTGGACGGCGAACCCATCCACATCGTGGCGATCACCCGCAGGTAGTAGCCCAGCGAGATCATCGAGCCGATCACCAGCACGATCGCGTACCAGGTGTAGGAGCCGTTGACCAGCCCGTGGATCAGCTGGAACTTGCCGATGAAGCCGACCGTGCCGGGGATCCCGGCCAACGACAGCATCGCGATGGTCAGCGGCCAGGCCAGCCAGGGCCGCCGCGAGCCAAGGCCGGCCAGCGAGCCGAGCTCGTCGTTTCCGGTGTCGTGCTCCACGGCGACGATCGTGGCGAACGCCGCCAGGTTCATGGCCAGGTAGCCGAGCAGGTAGAACACGGTCGCCTGGACCCCGAGCTGGGTGCCGACGATCACCCCGGACAGCAGGTACCCCGCCTGGGCCACGCCGGAGTACCCCAGCATCCGTTTCATCGAGGTCTGGCCGAGCGCACCGACGTTGCCCACGATGATCGTGACCGCGCCGACCGCGGCGACCATCGGGGCCCAGGTGTTCTGGGCGCCGATCGCGGCGACGTCGAAGAAGCGCAGGAAGATGCCGAGCGCGGCGGCCTTGGTCGCGGTGGCCATGAACGCGGTGATCGGCGTCGGCGCCCCCTGGTAGACATCGGGCGTCCACTGATGAAACGGCGCCACCGAGGCCTTGAACGCGAACCCGACCAGGACCAGCCCGAGACCGGTGAACAGCAAGGGATCGCCGAGCGCGCCACCCGACAGCTTGCCGGAGGAGACGGCCGTCCCGATCGCGGCAAAGCCGGTCTGGCCGGTCGCGCCGTAGACCATGGCCAGTCCGTAGAGGAGCGTCGCGGATCCGACCGAGCCGATCACCAGGTACTTCAGGCCGGATTCGAGCGAGCCCTCGCGGCGATGCTCGGACGCACAGAGCACGTACAACGGGATCGACAGCAGCTCGATCCCGATGAACAGCGTGATCAGCTCCTGGGCCGAAACCAGCACGGCCATCCCGAGCAGGCTGAACAGCAGCAGCGCGTGGTACTCGCCGTGCCCGGCGTCCTGCGGAGCGCGGGTGCGCCAGGACATGATCACGCAGGCGATGGCGGCGATCGCGCACAGCAGGTCGATGGTCAGCGCCAGGTCGTCGACCACCAGCGCGCCCGCGACGATCTGGGTGTCGTGGTGGAAGCGGGCGATCTCCGCCGCGATCGCGCCCGCCAGGGCGAGGACGGTGAGCAGTGGGACCATCCGCTCGCGGGCCGTGGATCCGCTGAGCAGGCCGACCATCAGCACGATCAGCGCGCCGCCGCCGAGCACGACGAACGGCATCAGCGACGCCCAGTCGATGTGCGGGCCCTTGATGTGGTGGGCGGCCGCGGCCAGCGTCAGCAGGCTCATGGCGCTCCCGCCTGACCGGAGGCGAGCGCGGCCACTCGTTCGGGGGTGCGGACGGCGTGGGCGGCCACTCTCACCGGGGCGGCGACGTGCACCGCCGCGATCGTCCGATTGACCGTCGATTCGGATCGGCGCAGGCCGAACTGCGGATAGAAGGCCAGCACCAGGATCACGATCACCAGCGGCACGATCGCGGCGGCCTCGCTGAACCCGATTTCCCGCGAGGCGACGTTCGGGCCGACGCGGTTGTGCATGGCAGTGATGAACAGGCGCAGCGCGTAGACGGCCGCGCCGACCACGCCGACAAAGGCGATGGTGGCGATCGCCATCTTCGCCTTGAACAGGCCGATGAGAATCAGGAATTCGCCGACGAAGTTCGATGAGCCCGGCATGGCCAGATTGGCGAAGGTGACGATCAGGAACAGGCTGGCCAGCACGGGGGCGCGGAAGGCGACGCCGCCCATGTCGCCCAGGCGCTCCGATCCCTGGGCGCGGGCCGCTACGGCGGCCACGATGAAGAACGCGGCGGCGGTGACCAGGCCGTGGTTGACCATCTGCAGCAGCGCGCCCTGGGTGCCCTGCGAGCGCAGCGAGAAGACCCCGAGGATGATGAAGCCGAGCTGGGCCACGCTCGAGTAGGCGATCACCAGTCGCGCGTCACGGGTGGTGAAGGCCAACGACGTCGCCCACACGATCGAGACCAGCGCGATCAGCAGCATCAGCGTCTGGTAGTGCCGGGAGGCGTAGGGGAACAGGGGCAGAACGACCCGCAGGAAGCCGTAGGCGGCGACCTTCGAGAGAACGCCGGAGAACACGGCCACCGCCGGGATCGGCATCGCCTTGTAGCCGTCGGCCAGCCAGCCATGGAAGGGGACGAGCGGCATCTTGACCAGGAAGGCAACGGCGAAGCACAGGAAGATCCAGTTCTGGGAGCTGTGCGAAAGCGGCAGGTGCTGCAGTGAGGAGATGACGAAGGTCAGCCCGGTACCGTGCTGGTCGGAGGCCAGCACGCCGGTGGCGATCGCCGCCACCAGCATGAAGAACGACCCGATCAGCGTGTAGATGACCAGCTTCATCGTGGCCCGGATCCGATCGCGACCGCCGACGTCGCCGTCGGTGCTGCCCCACATCCCGATCAGGAAGTAGAACGGGATCAGCATCAGGTCGAAGAAGGCCACGAACAGCGCTATGTCCTGGGCGCAGAAAGCGCCGAGGACAGCGCTCTCGGCGACCCCGAAGAACAGGTAGTAGAGCTTCGGGTTCTCCCATTCGCGAAACGCCGACCACACCAGCGCCGCGCTGAACAGCACGGTGGTGAGCACGATCAGCGATACGTTGAGCCCGTCGACCCCGAGCTTGTAGTGAATCCCCAGCGCCGAGATCCACACCTTGTCGGTGACGAACTGCAACCCCGGCTGGCCGATCTTGAACCGGGCCAGGAACGAGATCGCGATCCCCAGCGCGACCAGGCTGCCCACCGCGGTCGCCCATCCGACGATGCGGCGCGGCAGCTGCGAGGCCAAGACGGAGATGGCCAGCGGCAACCAGATCAGGATTGAGAGAGTCACGGTCAGCTGGCGGAGATCAGGAAGTAGAGGCCCACGGCGAACACACCGAGCACCATGGCGGCGGCGTAGTAACGCAGAAAGCCGGTCTGGGCGCGGCGCACGGCGGCCGATCCGGCCCGGACGAGGCCGACCGTTCCCCCGGTGATGGTCCCCCCGACGACGATCCGCTCGAGCACCGAGTCGCCGAAGCGGCCGAACCACAGCGCCGGGCGCACGATCACGAAGTCGATCAGCTCGTCGAAGTACCACTTGTTGACGAAGAAGGCGTGCAGCGGCCCGAAGCGCTGCTGCAGCTGGAGTGAGGTGCCGGGCGCGGCCACCCAGATCCGGTAGGCGATCGCGATGCCGCTCAGCGCGACCGCCGCGCCGATTACCAAACCGACCCAGGCGGCGCTGCTGCCGGGCTCGATCTGGGCCACGCGCGAGGTGACGAAGGTCGGACGCAGGAACTGCGTGACCTTGTCGTCGACGCCGGGGATCTGCAGCACGCCGCCGATCACCGCCAGCAGTCCCAGGGCGCCCATGGCGATCTTCATCGGCCACTCGTGCTCGGCGATGTGGTGCTCGGGCCCGGGGAAGCCGACGTCGGGGTCCTCCAATTCTCCCGTTGCGGGATTGGTCGGCACCTCGGCGTGGGCGAGATGCCCGTGCTCGAGCTCGCGGGCCTCCGGGCACGGCTCGCCGAAGAACGCCCGGAAGATCATCCGGAAGGTGTAGATGCCGGTCATCAGCGCGCCGACATAACCGAGGATGCCGAGGATCTCGAAGCCGCCGCCGCGGTGGTCGAGGTAGGCCAGGATGTCGTCCTTGGAGAGCCACCCGGAGAACGGCGGCAGCCCCGACAGCGCGAGCCCGCCGATGATGAAGGCCGCGAAGGTGAACGGCATCGCCGTACGAAAGCCGCTCATCCGATCCAGCGACTGGTTGCCGGCCATGGCGCCGATCACCGAGCCGGCGGCCATGAACAGCAGCGCCTTGAAGAACGCGTGGGTCATCAGGTGAAACAGGCCGGCCGCGTAGGCGCCCGAGGAGACGGCCATGATCATGTAGCCGATCTGCGACATCGTCGAGTAGGCGATGACGCGCTTGATGTCGCTCACCACGATCCCGATCGTGGCGGCGATCAGCAACGTGGCGCAGCCGACGATCGAGCCGACGTCGGCGGCGGTCGGGGCCAGCTCGAACAACGGGTGCAGCCGGGCGATCAGGTAAACGCCGGCGGTGACCATGGTGGCGGCGTGGATCAGCGAGGAGACGGGGGTCGGGCCCTCCATCGCGTCCGGCAACCAGGTGTGCAGCGGCACCTGGGCCGATTTCGCGAAAGCGCCCACCAGCAGTAGCAGCGACCCGGCGACGAGATCGGTCGAGTTGTGGTGGAAGACATGCGGCAGGACGTTGAAGGTCTTGACGAAATCGACCGTGCCGGTGTGGCGGAAGATGAAGAACGTGCCCAGCACGAGGCCGACGTCGCCGACCACGTTGATCACGAACGCCTTGAGCCCGGCTCTGGTCGCCGTGGTCCGGCGGTACCAGAACGAGATCAGCATGTATGAGGCGGCGCCGACGAACGCCCAGCCGATGATCAGCAGGAAGAAGTTCCCGGCCAGGACCAGGAGCAGCATCGAGAACACGAAGTAGTTCAGGTAGGAGAAGTACCTGACGAAGCCCCGGTCCGATCTCATGTAGGAGATCGAGTAGAGGTGGATCAGCGTCGAGACCCCGGAAACCACCAGGATCATGAACACCGACAAGGGGTCGACGAGGATCGACAGCTTGGCGTCGAGTCCGCCGGTGACCGAGTAGTTCCACAGCTTCGAGGTCAGCTCGCGGTGGGCCGGGCTGCGGTTCAGCAGCGAGATCAGCGCGCCAACCGAGCAGGCAAACGACAGCGCGATCGCCAGCGTGGCGATCCAGCCAGAGCTCGTCCCGCGCAGGCGCCGGTAGCCGATGCCGATCACCGCGGTGCCGACGAGCGGGCAGAGCAATACCAGCCAGCCGAACGTGGTCGGGCTCATCGGGGGCTCATCCGTTCAGCTGGTGGAGCTCGTCGACGTCGATCGGCAGGTTGCGGCGGTGGATGGCCACGATCAGCCCGAGACCGACGGTCACCTCGCAGGCGGCGACCACCATCACGATCAGCGCGAACACCTGACCGGCCTCGCTCCCGTGCATCCGGGCGAAGGCGACCAGCGCCAGGTTGGCCGCGTTCAGCATCAGTTCGAGGCAGAGCAGGACGACGAGCGGGTTGCGGCGGGTGAGAACTCCGGCGGCGCCGATCGAGAAGATCATCGCGGAGACGACGAGATACCAGCCGATGTCCATCAGCCACCCTCGCCTTCGGGTCCACCGCGGGCGCCGATCGGCTTCTCCGCCGCCCCGGAGCCGGTCCGGTCGAGCGCCTCCGGGACCTCGATCACCGTCTCTTGTATTTCCATCAAGGCTTGAGGTATGCCCCCGGCCTCGGCCATCGTCCCGGTGTTCGCCGGGCGCCGCACCAGCAGCCGGCGGTCGAGCTCCTCGTC
>JALYXK010000383.1 GCA_030947145.1 Actinomycetota bacterium | reverse complement strand
TTTCCAGGTGGCGTAATCGTTGATCGGGTGTTCGAACTGGAGCGTTGGCATGATGTCTCCTGGGTTGTTTGATCGAGCCAGCTTCCTCGTGCTGGTTTCCGCCGGCTCCCGCTGGCGGCGTGCCTCTCGCCCTGCACCGCACCCGCACTCCCCACTGTGGTTGGTCGCGAGTAGCGGGCAGTGGTGGGCAACCAGGTGATGGCACCCAGCGGCTGCCGGCTCACCAGGGCACGGCCTTTCTCGTTCCGTCCTCTCCGCGGGTGAAGAACCCTCCCGTCGGCCCGTCGGCTCCGAGTAGCGCCAGCTCGACTGGAAGCTCCGCCCCCTGTTCGGCTGTCAGCGCGCCGCGGTGCTGGTTGAGGTCGGTGGCGACGTAGCCGGGCCACGCCGCGTTGACCAGGACGCCGTCGTCGCGCAGCGCGTTCGCGTACAGCACGGTGGCGCAGTTGAGCGCGCTCTTGGACGAGCTGTAACCGAGCAGACCCATCTTCGCGACGTGCGTTCCCGGGTCGGAGATCAAAGACAGGGACCCCAGCGGGGTGCTCATGTTCACGATCCGCGACGGCGCCGAGCGTCGCAGCAGCGGTATCGATGCGTGCGTCACTGCGACCGCGCCGATCAGGTTGACCGCGAAGGTCTCCCGGAGCTGCTCCCCGCCGGTCTCGGTTACCGGGGTTTCTAGCTCGAGCAGGATCCCCGCGTTGTTGACCAGTACGTCGAGTCGACCGACCTCCGCCTCCAGCCGGGCGACAGCGGCATCGATCTGAGCTTGGTCGGTGACGTCGAGCCCCAGGAAACGGACGTCCCCTCCCTCGACGCCGAGGTCCTCTGCGGCGGCGCGGCCACGCTTCTCGTCGCGGGCGCCGAGATAGACGACCATCCCCTCGGCCGCCAGGCGCCGAGCGATCTCGCGTCCGAGACCTTTGTTGGCCCCTGTGACCACCGCGACCTCTCCCGCGTGTGCCCCATCGCTCAGTGATTGAGCCGTCAGCTCAGCCGGGCCGTGCACTTGCATCTGAGGAGCCTCCGAAGTGGTGGTTTCGACCATCGGCGCCAACCGTAGGTTTCGGACCAGGGCCTCACAACGGGGGAAGTACTCAACCGGTACTCAGCGAGGCGTTTCGTTGTGAGGGAGCCTGGTCGGAGTCCCGCCCGCCCGCTACGTTTTCGGGGTGGCCGGGATGGGCGGGAGTCTCCCTGCGACGGTGAATCGCCTCGTGGGTCGCAGCGCGGACATCGCGGGGGTCGAGGACGCGCTGAGGGCTGGGAGGCTGGTGACGATCACCGGCCCTGGAGGCGTGGGAAAGACGCGGCTGGCCGTAGAACTCGCCGGCAGGCGGGCGCGAAGATCGGTGGCCGTCGTGCTGATCGACCTCTCTGCCCTCGACGACGACGAGCAGGTACCGCGCGCGTTCGCCGAAGCCGTGAGAGTGAGCGGCGCCGGCGACGACGCGCTGAGCGACGTGGTTCGGTTCCTGGCGGGCCAGGGCGCGCTGCTGGTCGTGGACAACTGCGAGCACGTGCAGGACGCGGCGGCAAAGGCCGTCATCTCGCTGCTGGAGGGATGCCCGCGGCTACGCGTGCTCGCCACCGGCCGCGAGGCACTGCACCTGCCCGGCGAGATCGTTTGGTCGCTCGGCCCGCTGGCGCCCGACGACGCGGTGCGGCTGTTCGTTGACCGAGCCGAGGCGCTGCGGCCAGGCGCCTCGAGCGGGGCCCGGGAACCGATCGAGAGGATCTGCGCTCGCCTGGAAGGGCTCCCGCTTGCCGTAGAGCTTGCGGCCGGGCGAGCCGCCAGCCTCTCGCCCGAGTCGATCCTCGCGCGTCTGAATGATCGCCTCGACCTGCTGAGCGCGCGTACTCGCGCGACGCCGGCCCGGCACCGCAGCCTCCGCGCGACGATCGAGTGGAGCGTTGAGCTGCTGAGCGAGTCCGAGCGTGCTGGCTTCACGCGCCTGTCGCTGTTCCCTGGGAGTTTTTCGCTCGACGCAGCGGAGGCCGTCGCCGAGACCACGCTCGACGAGCTTGACGGCGTCGTGGCGAAATCGCTCGTCTCGATCACCCGCAGCTCCGGCATAGAGATCCGTTACCGGCTGCTCGACACGGTGCGAGCGTTCGCGCGTGAGCGACTTCACGCGTCAGGCGAGGAGAATCGGCTGAGAGCGGGACATCTCGCCTTCTATCTCCGCCGGGCCGAGGAAATTCAGAGCGCCAACGCGCTCGGAGGATCAGACGCAGAGGTGGGAGAGCTCTCCGAAGAGCTTGACAACCTCCGCGCCGCGGTCGCCTGGGCCTACGAGCACGATCCCCAAGCCGGTTTGCGCTTGATGGGTGCGGCTCGCGAGGCGTGGTTCTCTCGCAGCCAGACCGAAGGCCGGCATTGGGCTAGGCGCCTGTTGGAGCGCCATCAACGAGCTGACCGAGCCCGCGCCCTTGGGCTTCTGTGCGCCGGGCGGCTCGCGGTAGCACATCAAGATCACAACGCCGGTCGGCCACTACTCACCACAGCGGCCGAGCTTGCCCAGGCACTCGAGCAGCCCGAAATCCTTGCCCCGGCGCTGCAGTACCGGGGAATCAGCGGCATGCTCTCCAGAGACCTCGGCGCTGCAGCACAGGATCTCGCGCGCAGCATCGAGCTGTTCCGTGAGCTCGGGCAGCGACAAGGCGTCGGCCGCGGTCTTGGCATTCTCGGCTTCGTCCACCTCTACCAAGGGAACCCTGGCACCGCCAGCCGGATCTTCGAAGATGCGCTGGCCAAGGTCCAGGAGGGCGATGACTCCTGGGGCGTGGGACAGGTCTCTCTCGGCCTCGGCCTGACCGCCAAGGCCAGCGGCCAGAAGGCCACGGCGATCGCGCACCTGCATCGCGCGGTTGCATCACTCGTCGCTGCGGGAGACGCCACGATCCTTGGGGTGGCTCTGAGCACGCTCGCGGGGCTCACATTCGAGGACGATCCCCGTCGAGCGCTGCGTCTCGCGGGGGCCGCAGTCGCGTTCCGGGCGCGGATCGGTGGCGAATATCCACCGGCAACAGTCGCGGAGCTGGACTCCCTGCGAGAGCGAGGAAGCGACCTACTGGGAGGAGCAACGGCGGAGGCCGAGTGGGAGGCCGGGTCTGAGCTCGATCCACCCACCATCGTCGAAATCATCGAGGGTCGCCGCCCGCCGCGCCAACCGGGACCGCTGACAACCCGCCAGCGGGAGGTCGCCGACCTCTTGGCCGCGGGCCTGACCAACGCCCAGATCGCCAACAAGCTGCACCTCTCTGAACGGACGGTCGAAAACCATGTGTTCAACGCCCTGAACGCTCTGGGGCTGCACAACCGTGTTCAACTCGCGACCTGGATAACCGAGAATTCTGAGCCACCACGAGCATGAGCTACGCGCGCAATTTGGAAGCGGCATCATCCGAACGCGCTGGGTCCCGCGATGGCACCAACTCGGAACTCCGACGCGCTCCACGACCAGGAGCGCTCGTGCTGGCGGGGCGCAGAGCGCGACCGGTGCTTGTCGGGCGTGGTGAGGTTCTCAGGCCGGTACCCGCGGGGTGGTGAACGGCGGTTCTCCCGCAACGGAGAGCGCACAGCGGTGCCGACGCGAGCGCACCATGGCTCGCGCGAGCGCCGGACGCCGCTCCGGCGGACCCGCCGCGGGTAGGGTGATATGCGCCGATGGAGCCATCCCCGGAGCACGAATCGAGTTCGATCCCGCGCGGCGACGATTCGGTCAAGACGCCAAGCGCTGCGGGGCTGGCCACGGATGGATCCCCTCCGTCGCACAGCTTCGTTCCAGCAGACAGCGCTTGGGCGGTCTGGAGCGCCTGGCGAGGAGACCTCCGATTACTCGCCAGGATCCCCCGCGCAGCGATTTCAGAGCTCGATATGCGCTCAGGCAACGAACCGACATGTCGGCTCGAAATCCAGGTCGGGCGCGACTGCGAGCGCTTCTCATCGCCAACCGACTTCGAGGATCAGGTCACCCGGGAGGCACTGAACCGGTTCACCGATATATACATAGCCGTCCAGACCGAGCAGGCGAAAGTAGAGGTCACCCTCGCTCGACTGCCGGGCCACCGCATGGCGGTCACGCATGCGCCGGGGGTGCTCCTCACGGTGTCCTCGAGCACGCTCAACCATGAGGTGATCGACGCGATTCGCGATTCGGTCGCTGCGGCAATCGATCGCGGCGGCTACCGCTTCACGCACGATCAGAAGACCGGTCCGCACCGTTACCTCGACGAGCACGGAGGCGTTCACGCCGAAGTCTCAACGCCGCCCCTGGCGATCCTTCAAGACCGCGTCAGCCACCGCAACCGCCAGATCGCGCGGCTGTACCTTGGCCTCGCGCTCGGAGCGGCCGTCGCGCTGCTGATCGCGGCACGGACGCTCGGCATCGCGGTCTCCGGCAAGCTGGCAACGCTCGCCCTCGGCTGGATCGCTCCCGCCGTCGTCGTCGTGGTGGCACGGCTCACGCAACTGCTGGCCCCCGGCCGGGGAGCTCTGCTCTGGACATGGCTCCGAGCTCTCGTCTTGCCAGCGGTAGCGATAGCGGAGCGCACTCCCGCCCGGCGCGGTGCCCAGCTCCTGCTGCGAGCCGCATCGATCGTCGTGGCGCCTCTCGCCGGCGTGCTCGTAAACCACGTTCTCGGCATCGGCAATTGATGCGTGACCTCTAGGTCCGACATCACTCGCCTGTCAACGCGGGACAGGGCGGCGCGGAAGGACGCCTCAAGCGCGGCGTGCATAGGCTTGATCGAGCACCTGGAGGGTGTGCACGACGGGGATCTGCTGCCCCAGGCCGCGCAGGTGGGTCTGGATCTGGGTGATGCAGCCGATGTTGCCCGTGGCGATCAGCTGCGCGTCGGTGGCCAGCAGGTTGCGCGCCTTGCGCTCACCGAGCTCGGCGGCGGTGTCGGGCCGCTCGACGTTGTAGGTGCCGGCCGAGCCGCAGCACAGCTCCCACTCGGCCGGTTCCACCAGGGTCAGGTTCTCCACCGCTTCGAGCAGGGCGCGGGGCGCGGCGCGGACGCCCTGGGCGTGCGCCAGGTGGCAGGCATCGTGGTAGGCGACCTTGGTCGGCTCTGGCATCGCGGGTGGTTCGGCTGAGAGTCCGAGCGCGTGCAGGAAGGCGCTGACGTCGATCACCCGCTCGGCGAAGCGCTCTGCCGCTTCCTGCTCCGGAGCCCCCTTGAACAGGAGCCCGTACTCGCTCATCCCCGACCCGCAGCCGGCGGCGTTGGTCACGATCGCGTCAACGTCGGCCGGAAAGGCATCGAGGTTGCGGCGGGCCACCGCCTTCGCCCGGCCGGACGCCCCGGAGTGCATCGCCAAGGCGCCGCAACAGCGCTGTCGGCGTGGGGTGACGGTCTCGACGCCGTTGCGGGCCAGTACACGCAGGGTGGCCCATCCGATCTCGGGGGCCAGCACCTGCTGGGCACAGCCGGCCAGCAATGCGACCCGGGCCCGGCGGGTGCCCTCGGCCGGATGGACCTCGGGCAGAGGCTGGGCCTTGGGCAGTGTCGCGGGCAGCAGGCGCAGCATCGCTCCCAGCTTGTCCGGCATCAGGTGGTGAACTGGTCGTCCGAGGCGAGCCAGCCGAGCGGCGAGCCGAAACCGGCCGGGATAGGGCAGCGTGCTCAGGATCAGCGCGCGCTGGGCCCGCGCGAGCGGTGCTCGGCGGCGACGCTCCTCCGCGTAAGCCCGAAACGGAGTGATCAGCTCGCCGTACTCGACACCCGAGGGGCAGGCGGTGACACACGCCTGACAGCCCAGGCAGTTGTCGATGAACGGCAGCGCGGCCTCCAGCTCCAGCTCGCCCTCGAGGACCTCCTTCATCAGGAAGATCCGCCCGCGTGGAGAGTCCATCTCTTCGCCCATCGTCACGTAGGTCGGGCAGCTGGGCAGGCAGAATCCGCAATGCACACATGATCCGATGGCGCTGGCCATGTTCTCGGCCTGTGGTTCGAGGCGATCGACGGGAATGGTGTGCTGCATGGTCAGACCTCCAGGAAGCGGGCGTGGGGATCGAGGGCGCTGCGGACACGCGTGGCAAAGGCCCCGCCGCCGATTCGGCCGATCAGGCCGCGGCCGGAGCTTCCGGTGAGTACGACGCCGGCGAGCTCGAGCGAGCGCAGAGCCGCGTCGAGCTCGGCGAGGTCCCGGTCCTCAGGCCAGGCTAGCCAGCCGAGGTTTCCCGCGAGGCTGTAGCGCACGCGGGCACCGCTCGGCGCGAGCGCGGCCTGCAGGCCCGGGATCCGACCGGGAGTGAGCCCGACCTTGACGAGCGCACTCCCGGTCGGCACCCAGTCCAGCTCGGCGGCGTGACGCCACTCCTGGGCGTCGGCCTCATCTTCCAGACGCTCGGCCGGAGCGTCGAGCAGCGACGCCAGCCGGGTGGCCCGCGCCGGCAGCGTCTCGCCGGCGCCGCCGAGCCGCAGGATCAGGCGGCCGGGCGGTTCGAGGTCGAGCGCGTCGAGATCCACTGGTCCGCGGCGCAGCGCCGTCAGAGCGCGGAGGGCGGCGTCCGTGGAGCCGAGATCGACTCGCAGGGTGCTGGTCGCCTCCGGACGCGGGAAGACCTTGAACGAAACCTGCACGAGCACGCCGAGGCGACCGAGTGAGCCGACCATCAGCTTGGACAGGTCAAAGCCGGCGGCGTTCTTGACCACCTTGCCGCCACTGCCGATGACCCGGCCGGTGCCATCGATGAAGCGCACCCCGATGACGAAGTCGCGCACGCCGCCGTGGCGCAGGGCGTTGGGCCCGGAGGTGCCCGCGGCGACGACGCCGCCCAGTGTCGCCCCGGCGTGGCTGAGCGGCGGGTCGAAGGGGAGATACTGGCCGTGTTCGGCGAGTATCGCGCTCACCTCCGCGACCGGAGTCCCGGCGAGAGCGGTGAAGGTCAGCTCGGCCGGGTCGTACTCGAGGATGCCCGATAGCCCGGAGACATCGAGCGCGACCACATCGTCGGGCGGCGTGGACAGCGCCGGCTTGGTACCCGCGCCGTGGGGCAGGACCCGCGGACCCTGGCGGACGGCCGCCTGAAGATCCTCGACCCGGCCCGCGGCGATGCTCACCGCTGCGCGCCTGCGGAGGGAACGGCGCGGGGGGAGGTACCGGGCCCCTCGTCCTCGGCGTCGATGGCCGGGTCGGATGCGTGGGTGGATTCGAGCATCTTGCCGCGGTTGGCCAATTCGCCCGGATCAACCGCAGAGCGCAGACGGCACATCAGCGCCATGTCGTCTTCGGCGAACATGATCGGCAGATAGGAGCGCTTCTCAACGCCGACGCCGTGCTCGCCGGTGATTGAGCCGCCCAGACGCACGCAGAGGCGCAGGATGTCTCCCGCCAGTTCCTCCGCGTTGTGAAGCGCGTCCGCCTCAGCGCCGTCGAACAGGATCAGTGGGTGCAGGTTGCCGTCCCCGGCGTGGAACACGTTGGCCACGCGAATCCCGGCCTCGGTGCTCATGCGATCAATCTCGCTGAGCGCCTCGCCCAGTCGGCTGCGCGGGACGACTCCGTCTTGGACGATGTAGTCGGGCGCCAGCCAGCCGACCGCCGAGAAGGCGCTCTTGCGGCCCTTCCAGATCAGGGCGCGCTCCTGCACGTCTTCGGTGGAGTTCATCTCCGTGGCGTGTGAGGCCTCGATCAGCGACCGGAGGCTGGCCGCGTCGGCGTCGACCACGTCGCGCTCGCCCTCGAGCTCCACGATCAGCAGGGCGGGGACGCCCTGGGGGTAGTTCGGCTTCACCGACGCCTCTGCCGCCTCGATCGCCAGCGCATCCATGATCTCCATGGCCACCGGCAGCAGTCCCGAGGCCACGATCTGGGCGACGGCCTCGCCCGCGGCCTGCAAGCTGTCGTAGGCGGCCAGCACCGTGTGGGTGGCCTCCGCCACCGGCAAGAGCCGCAAGGTGATCTCCAGGGCAATGCCGAACAGTCCTTCCGAGCCGCAGAACATCCCGGCCCAGTCCGGGCCCACCGGCTCGGTGCTCTCGCCGCCCAGCTCGACGACCTCGCCATCGGGCAACACGGCTCTGATGCCGAGCACGTGGTTGCTCGTCATGCCGTGCTTGAGGCAGTGCGCGCCGCCTGAATTGAAGGCCAGGTTGCCACCGATCGTGCACACCGACTGACTGGAGGGATCGGGCGCGTAGTAGAGACCATGCCGGGCTGCGGCCTGCGTGACGTGGTTGTTGATCACGCCGGGCTCGACCACGGCGATGTGCTGCTCGGGGTCCAGGCGGATGACCTTGTTCATGCGGTTCAGGGCGATCACGATCCCGCCCGCGACCGGCAGCGAGCCGCCCGACAGCGACGTGCCGCTGCCGCGCGCGACGAAGGGGATGCCCTCGCGGTGACAGAGGCGCACGGTCTCGATCACCTCGTGCTGGGTCTCGGCGAGGACCACGGCCTCCGGGCGCGCCCGAAAGGCGGTGAGCGCGTCGGACTCGAACGGCGTCAGCTGCGCGGGCGTGGTGAGCAGGCGCCGAGCCGGATAGAGCTCGCGGAGGGATGACAGCAGCGCTTGGACGCCCATGATTCTCCTCTGCGATCGGAGCTCAGGCGGGGGCGGGGTCGGCAGCCGGACTCAGGCGTTCGTAGAGCGTCGCGATCGCGCTGTGGTCCTGTCCTCCCGCGCCCTGGGCGATCAGAGCGTTCAGCAGCTCGGCCACCTGGGCGGTGGCGAGCAGCGGCACGCCCTCCTCGCGCGCGAGCTGCAGCGCGATCGCCAGATCCTTGCGATGCAGCTCGATCCGGAAGCCGGGGTCGTAACTGGCCTCGAGCATGCGCTCGCCGTGCACCTCGAG
>JALYXK010000365.1 GCA_030947145.1 Actinomycetota bacterium | reverse complement strand
GGCCTGGTCTCGCTGCCAGCGCCGCGCTGCCTCAACGCCGCTCGCAACGCCGGCGTCGCCGCCGCCCGCGGTGAGCTGATCGTGTTCGTCGACGACGACATCGTCGCCTGTCCGGGGTGGCTGGCGGCGATCCTGGCCGGAGCCCGCGCGGCTCCCGATCGTGATGTCTTCGGCGGCCCGATCCGGGCCCGCCTCGAGGGTGGCGGACCGCGCGCCTGCGGGCGCGAGCCGGCCCCGATCACCACGCTCGACCTCGGACCCATGGACTGTGACTGCGAGTTCGTCTGGGGGGCTAACCTGGCGATCCGCGCCCGGGCCCTGGAGCGCGTGGGTGGGTTCGACGAGACGCTCTCGGGACGCGGCGACGAGGAGGAATGGGAGCGCCGCTACGCCGCCGGCGGGGGAAGGCTGCGGTACCTCGCCGCCGCTGGGATCGAGCACCGGCGGACCGCCGCCGACGCCACCGTCCAGGCGCTCTCGCGCGCGGCCTACGCGCTCGGGCGCAGCGCCCGCCGCAACGACGTGCGCAAGCACGCCGCCCCGGCGCTCCGGGCGGAGCTGCGCGTGCTCGCCGGCTGCGCCTGGCACGTCGTCCGGCGCCGCTGCGCGATCGGGATCGTGATGTTCGCCCACACCGCCGGCCGATTGCGCGAGGCCCTCGCCGGCCCGGGCGCGGGGGGCGCATGAGCAGCGGCCCGGGCGACGACTTCCTTTCCGGCACCAGCGGCGGCGTCTCCGGAATCCGGGCCACGTCCCGAGCTCGGCTCGATGACGCCCTCGCCGATGGGATCGCGTTGGCCCGGCGGCAGTCCGCGCGGCTCCAGCGGGCGGCCGTCAACTCGCCCCGCCGCCGCGTGCTCGTGCTGGCCATCGAACGCAGCGGCGTGCCGAACGTGCTGGCCGGGGCCCGCACCGAGCTGCTCACCTCGCGCCACAACGTCCGCTTCGAGAGCGCCGACGTCGGTGCGCAGGGGAAGTGGGAGAACGTCGACGAACTGCTCGAGCGCCATCCGGCCGCCGGCAGCGACTGGCTGCTGGTCATCGATGACGACGTCGTCCTCCCGCGCCGCTTTCTCGACAACTTCGTGTTCCTGGCCGAGCGCTTCGAGCTCCGGCTGGCCCAGCCCGCCCACCGGCGCCGCTCGCACGCGGCCTGGGCGGTCGCCCGCCGCCGACCGGGCACCGTCGTGCGCGAGACGGCGTTCGTCGAGATCGGGCCGGTCACCGCTTTCCACGCCGCGACCTTCGAGGTGCTGTTGCCGTTCCCGCGCCTGCGCGTCGGCTGGGGCCTCGATGCTCACTGGGCGGCCCTCGCCCGCGCCCGGGGATGGCGGCTCGGGGTGATCGACGCGACCCCGGTGCGCCACGGTTTGCGTCCGATCGCCTCCGCCTATGACCGCACCGCGGCGATCGAGGAGGCGCGGCGCTTTCTGGCCGGGCGGCCCTATGTCCCCGCGTCCGAGGCGCAGCGCACCCTGGTGGCGCACCGGACTTGGTGATGCGGGCGTTGATCCTGGCCGAGTACTACCCGCGGCGGGGTGATCCCGTGCGCGGGATCTGGGCCCACCGCCAGGCGCTCGCGGCGCGCGACGCCGGGGCCGAGGTCAGGGTGCTCGTCCTGCACCGTCCCGTGCCTCCGCTGGCGGCCCTGAGGCGGTTGGATCTCGGCGCCACGGCGCGCGAGCTGACCCAGCCCGGAGCGGACGAGCTCGACGGGCTGGCGGTCGAGTATCTCCGCTACCTCTCGCCGCCGCGCCCGTGGAGCTATGGCTCGTGGGGAGCCTGGGCGGCGCCGGGGCTGGCGGTCAAGCTGCGCACGCTGCGCCGCCGGTTCGATTTCGATCTGGTCCACGCCCATTACGCGGTGCCCGCCGGCGACGCCGTCCGGCGGGCGGCGCCCCGGGTGCCGTTGGTGGTCTCGGTCCACGGTCACGACGTCTACGGGGAGGCAGCGGGCGGAGCCAACGTACGCGCCGCGCTGGCGCACGCCCGGCTCGCGCTGGCCAACAGCGCCGGCAC
>JALYXK010000255.1 GCA_030947145.1 Actinomycetota bacterium | reverse complement strand
GAGGAGTACTTGCGGGGCGAGCGCGAGCCAGCCACTGGAGCCACCGCGGCCGCCGGAACGTCGACTGCCCCGAAAGCGGCGCCGTGAGCTCGCCCCTGGCCCGCCAGGCCAAGACCGTACGCGTGCGCATCAACCGCCGCCTGCGACGCTCGCTCCCGCGCCCGGCCTACCTGAAGGTGCTCGGGGGCTACAACGGTGCGCGGGCAATCGTGCGACGCGGGCCGGGGGCCGGCCGATTGCTGCCCGACTTCGTGATCATCGGCGCCGCCAAGGCCGGAACCACCAGCCTGTACGGCTGGCTCAGCGAGCACCCGTTCGTCGCGTCGGCCACCACCAAGGAAGTTCACTACTTCGACTACAACTATTTTCGGGGACTCGACTGGTACCGAGCGCACTTCCCGCTGGAGCGCGAGCGCGACCTGTTCGCCCAGCGGCACGGGCGCCCGTTTCTCACCGGCGAGGCCAGCCCGTCCTACATCTCGCACTATTGGGCGCCCGAGCGGCTGGCGCGACGGCTGCCGAACGTCAAGCTACTGGTCACCCTACGCAATCCGGTCGATCGTGCCTACTCGCAGTTTCAGATGTCCCGTCGTGAGCAGGAGGAGCCGCTGGACTCGTTCGATCAGGCCCTCGCGGCAGAGGCGGATCGCCTGCGGCCCGAATGGATTCGCATGCGGGCCGACCGGACCTACCAGAGCTGGCCCTACGGCTGCTGGTCCTACCAGGACCGGAGCCTGTACGCCGAGCAACTCGAGCGGTGGTTCAAGCTGTTCCCGCGCGAGCAGTTCCATTTTCTCACGCTGGAGGACCTGTCCGCCCGCCCGGGGGAGACCCTCGACGCCGTCCACGAGTTCCTGGAGCTCCCGCCCCACCGGCCGGCGAACCTCCCGCACCTGCATGCCGCCCAGTACGATTCGCTGGCGCCGGAGACCCGGGAACGCCTTCAGGAGTACTTCCGCCCGCACAATCAGCGTCTCTATGAGCTCGTCGGCCGGGACCTCGGCTGGAATCGGCAGTCTGGGCAGATGCCGGCGTGACCCGGCCGATACTGCGCGAGGTGGCGACGAACTCGCTGCGGGCGCTGCCGGCGATCCGCTCCGCCCGCAACAATCGAAGCCTGAAGCAGGGCTACGTCCCGGAGAAGAACAGTGTCGAGTACACCCGGTTCGTCTTCGATGATCTGACGGGCGCGGCCGGCCTCGAGTCGATCGGTGGGCGGGTACTGGAGATCGGCCCGGGTGGCCACGTGGGAGTTTCCCTGCTATTTCTCAGCGCCGGCGCGGAACACGCGACGTGCCTCGACATCCTTCCGTGGAAATCCGATCAGCGCGAGATGTACCGCGAGCTGGACTCCGATGCGGACGCGCTGCTGGAACGCATCGACTATCGCTGCCCGGACGCGATCGAGACCACTACGCTTCCCGATGGGTCCTTCGACATCATCTTCTCGGCCGCCTGCCTCGAGCATGTCGCCGATCCCGCCCGGGCCACCCGCCGCATGTACGAGCTGCTCCGCCCCGGCGGTGTGTCGGTCCATGGGATCGACCTCCGCGACCACCGCGACTTTGAGCGACCGCACGAGTTCTTGCGCTACCCCGACTGGCTCTGGCGCGCGGCGATGTCCCGCAAGCCGGCGTATACCAACCGCTGGCGGGCCACCGACTGGTCCGAGGCCTTCCGCGACTCCGGCTTCGTCGATGTGGAGATGCACTCGCGCGGGGAGACGCCGGTCAGCCCGCAACTGCACGAGACGCTGCTCGCCCGGTTTCGCGCCAAGGCGCCCGAGGAGCTTTCCACCACGCTGGTTGTCGCATCGGCTCGGAAGCCGGCCGAGCCATCCGGCTAGTGGTACAGGGGCGACTCAGCCCAAACCCGGTTTCACCCGACCCGGGCCAGGATCAAGCCCGAGCCCCGGGCCATCGCGACCGTCCGGACGTTGCTCAGCCCGGAGCCGGAGTACTGCCCGCCGCCGAGCGAGAACTGACCGACCGCCTTGCCCGGGTTGACCAGCGCCACCCCGCCGGCGAACACCCGCTCGTAGACGCCGTTGGCTAGCTGTGTGTAGGCACCGACCGGCGCCCCGAGCTGCTCGGCGACCGTGTACTCCGGGTACCACGTCTCGGAGTTTGTGTAGTTGGCGTTGCTGGTGGAGTAGGTGTCGTGTCCGGCGCCGACCAGCAGCATCGTGGCCAGGCCGAACGTGTTCCCGGCTTCGGTCCGGTTGAACGAGTGCAGGAGCGCGTACTTGCCGTTGGCCTCCGACCAGGCCGCGTCGGCGAGCTGCGCCTTCCAGTTCCACAGCGAGCCCGCGACCCCGGAACCCGAGTCGGTGAAGGACTCCTCTTCCGAGCCATCGAACAGCGCGGTCCACTTCTGCCACAGGCCCGGGGTGATGGACGCGCCCCCGATGTTGGCAATCGCCAGCAGACCGTTCGCGTGAACCTGCGTCGAAATGGTCTGCAGGTAGGAGTACATGGCTGACTGCCAGGCCGCGGGAGTCGGGTACTGGGGGATCGAGAGGCCGGATTGGACCGCCCAGCCGGCCCAGGCGGTCACGCCGTCGAAGAAGATGCCGTCAAACCCGTCGGCCTTGGCCAGAGCGACCGCGTGAGCAGCACACGATTGCTGGTAGGCCGGGTTGCCGACGTCCATCAGATAGTTGCCGGGGTAGGACTTGGCCATGATCCGGTTGCCGTTCTGATCCTGGACGAACCAGCTTGGATGGTTCGTCGAGATCGACGCATAGTCCGAGCAGGCAGTCGCGCCCGTCGCATCGGCAGAGCGACCCAGGAACCCGTCCTGGTACACGAAGATCTTCAACATCGGGTTGGCGGCCCGGAGCGCCGGCACAATCGCGGCGTCGGTCGACTGCAGCACGATCACCCGATAGAGGCGCGCCTCCTGAGCCGGCGCGAGCGCCGACGAGTAGTGATACGTGGTCCGGTGAAAAGTCGCTGCTATCGGCGCCTGGGACGCGCCGAGCGCCGGACCGAAGGCGGTGGGGGTGTCGGCCTGGGCGGCGGACGCACCGAGCGCGAATGTGGCGAAGGTGGCGGCTAAGGCGCGCCGGCTGATGGCGCGGATCCGGGGAGCGAGCATGTTTGTCCCTTCGCTGACTGGAGAAGTGCTGTTCTCAGTAGCGTCAGCAGGCTGACCTAAGCGCAGTTTTGCCAGCCACCCTCGACGAATGTCCAAGAAGTCAGCCGGCGCTCTGGACGGATGTTGCGGGCGGGGCCGGCCCGCGCGCACTCCCGCCCGCTAGTGGGCTTTGAGCAGAATCAGGCCGCTGGTCGGGGCCATCGTCGCCGATCTGACCGCGCGGTCAGCCAGCTCGTAGCGACCGGACAGCGAGAACCGGGCGACCGAACCCGCCGTGGGGTTGACCAGCACGATTCCGTGAGCGAACCGGCGCACGTATACGCCGTTGCCCAGACGCCGGTAGGCGCCCGCTGGCGCCCCGAGACGCTCGGCGGTGACGTAGACGCCGCGCCAGACTCCGGGCTTCGCGTAGCTGCGGTTGCTAGTGCAATAGCTGGAATAGCCCCTGGCCACGAGCAGCATCGAGGCCAGGCCGTATTCGTTGCCGGCCGCCGTCGTGTCGTAGGAGTGCAGCAGCGCGTACTTGTGGTGCGCCTCGGACCAGGCCACGTTGGCGAGCTTGGCCGGCCAGTCCAGGATCTGATCGGCCAGGCCCTGTCCGCCGTCGGTCCACGACTCCTCCTCGGAGCCGTCGAGCAGGCTTGTCCACCGCTGCCACAGGCCGGGGGCGATCCGTGCTCCGCCGATATTGGCGAAGGCCAGAAGGCCGTGGGCGTGCGCCTGCGAGCCCAGGTAGGAGACGAAGGGTGTCATCGCCTGTTGCCACACTGCCGGCGTCGGGAACAGCGGCGCAGTTACCCCCGGGGGGAACGTCCAGCCCGCCCAGGCGGTCACGCCGTCCATGAAGATGCCGTCGAAGCCGGACTGCTCGGCCTGCGCGATCGCGTGGCCGACGCAGGCGGCCTCATAGGTCGGGCTGGCCACGTTCATCACGTAGTAGCCCTGATACAACCCAGAGCCGATCGGGCGGCCCAGGAGATCCCTGACGAACCACCCCGGATTACTGACCAGCGCGCCCTGGACGTTCTGGGTGCAGGTGGTGAAGCCATGCGGGTCATTGACGCTGCTGAGGAGGGCGTCCTGATAAAGCAGAATCTTGACTTTGTGGTTGGCGCGGTGAAGTTTCCTGACCAGCGATCCGTCCGTGGACTGCAGCACGATCACCGAATCGCGCTTGGCCTCGGTAGCTGGGCTGACCGATCCCGTGTACGGAAATGCGTCCCGGTTGAAGCGCGCGACGCCAAAGCCCCGATTACGCTCGACGGAATGCCGCGGAGAGGCGTGAGCGGGCTTCGACGGGTGGTGAGGCTTGAGGCCGGAAGGGGCGGCAGTTCCGACCGGGGCGCCGAGCAGCAACGTCGCTGCTGCCAACGGCGCGCCCGCGGTGGCGCGTGTGGCCCGAGCAAACATTGGCGCCGCATAATACGGTTTCAGCCGAGATGAGCAAGGTGGTCTTCATCACCGGTGCATCGCGGGGGGTCGGCCGCGCCACGGCTCTCGCGTTCGCTCGC
>JALYXK010000252.1 GCA_030947145.1 Actinomycetota bacterium | reverse complement strand
GCGTGACCAGCGACTCGACGTTGTAGCCGACGCCGCGCTTGCCGAACTTGCCGAAGCCCGACAGGTCCCGCCTGATCTGGGTCGAGTTGACGTGCGTGTAGTCGGCGAGCTCCTGCGAGGAGATCGTGTCCTTGCCCATCTTGCGCGCCTGCGTTAGCACCTGAAGATACCGCGACAGTCGCGCGGCGACTCCGAGCGAGAGCTTCTCCCCCGGCTTTTCGTCGTCTGGCTGAGCCGTCTCGGGCCCGCCGCCCACCGTGTAGCTCATTCCCTGAAGCACTCTACTGGGCCCGGTTCTCGGTCTTGGTCCGCGGGGCGGCGGCGAGCGCGCGCTCGAACTCGAACTCGTCGACGAACAGCTCGAACGCCTCCGCGCCGTCGATCGTCACCACCGGGATCCGCTCCAGGTACGCGCGATGCAGGGCCTCGTCGGTCTCGATGTCTCGCTCGCTCAGCTCGAAGCGAGCCCGGCCCTGCACCCGGAGCAGCACCTCGCGCGCGTCATCGCATAGGCAGCAGCCCTCACGGCCGTAGAGCACGACGCTCCTCATCACGCCGCCCGCTCGCCGGAAGCGGCGCAACCGGCTCGCGTAAAACGGTTCATGCTCCCACCGCCGTCTCGCCGGTTGCGTAGACGTCGAGGCCGAGGTAATCGGGGAACGGGCTGGCGGGAACGTATCGGGCTGCGCTGGCGATCATCGCGGCGTTGTCGGTGCAGAGCGCCGGAGCCGGCACGTCGAGCTCGACCCCGAGCTCGGCCAGGCGCCGGCGCAGCGGACCGTTGGCGGCCACCCCGCCCCCAACCGACAGGCGGGTGATCCCGGTGTCGGCCAGCGCGCGGCGGACCCGGAGCAGGAGCGACTCCACGATCGCGTGCTGGTAGGAGGCGGCGAGGTCGGCCCGCCGGCGCTCGGCCTGCCCAACCCCCATGTCGCGGATCCGGTAGAGCAGCGCCGTCTTGAGCCCGGCGAAGGAGAAGTTCAGCCCCGGCAGCTTGGCCCCGGTGGGGAACTTGAACGCGCTCGCGTCGCCCTCCCGAGCCAGGCGCTCGAGCGCCGGGCCGCCCGGGTACCCGAGCCCGAGCATCCGGGCCCCCTTGTCGAACGCTTCGCCGGCGGCATCGTCGAGCGTCTGCCCGAGAATCTCGAAGCCGGGGCCGCGATCGCGCACGTGCGCCAGCAGCGTGTGCCCGCCGCTGGCGATCAGGCTCAGGAAGGGAGGTGCAAACGGGGTCGAGCCGAGGAACGCAGCGGCGACGTGGCCGTGGAGGTGGTCAACCGCGGCGAGCGGGAGCTCCCGGGCCGCCGCGATCGCCTTCGCTGTGGAGAATCCCACCAGCAGCGCCGCCACCAGGCCGGGGCCGCGGGTGACCCCGACCAGGGCGATGTCGTCGAGCGTCGCCGCCGCGGCGGCTAGAGCTTCGTCGATGACCTGGCCGATCAGCTCGAGGTGCTGGCGCGAGGCAATCTCGGGCACGACCCCGCCGTAGCGGTCGTGGATCCCTTGGGAGGAGATCACGTTGGACCGGATCTCCCCCTCCGCGGACAGCACCGCTGCGCAGCTGTCGTCACAGCTCGTCTCCAGCGCCAGTATCACGATGGCCCCTTCATCCGGCCGCCTCGGAGGCCGAGTGCGTGTCGGCAGTGCGCCACATGATGATCGCGTCCTCGCCGGTGTCCTGGTAATAGCGCCGCCGGGTGCCCACGCTCTTGAATCCGAAGCGCTCGTACAGCGCGATCGCCGGCGCGTTGGAGGTCCGCACCTCGAGCGTGTACGCCTCGGCGCGCCCGGCGCGTTCCAGCAGCGCCTCCAGCATCGCGTTGGCCAGCCCGCGGCGGCGCGCGGGCGGATCCACAGCGATGTTCATCAGATGCCACGCCTGGTCATAGCGCGAGCAGATCAGGTAACCGACGAGCTTGCGATGCTCCAGGGCGGCCAGGCACACGCCGGAGGGCTTGGACAACTCGAGCACGAACATCGCCAGTGACCACGGTGTCGGGAACGCGCGGCGCTCGATCGCGATCACCTGCGGTAGGTCCGAGTAGGACAGTGAACGGATCTTGATCGGCTCTTGGGTCATGGACTGGACTGCGCTCGTCTGGCGATCTCGGCGTCGGGGAGACGAAGGTACGCCGGACGAACGTCAACAAGCGCGGGCACCGGCCTGCTGACGGCCAACCGGCAATGGTTGATCGCCGAGACCCTGTGAAGCTCCGAGCCGTCCTCCGGGACGACCGCCCCTGAGCGCTCCAGAGCCTGTCTGAATTCTATCGCGCCGTCCCCGATGGCCAACACGCTGCGGCCGAGATCCGCCAGCTTCGCGGCGAGGCGCTCCGGGGCGATGGCCATCGGCGCCGACAGCCGCCGGCCTGCCGCCGGATCGCCCTCATCGGGCTCCCAGCCCGCGGCGAACACCTCGCCGCGGCGGGCATCGAGGACGGCGTACACGAGATCGAGCTGCCGCTCGGCGGCCGCTCGCTGCCCCCCGAGGGCGAGCGACTCGAGCGTCGATATGCCGACCAGCGGGATCTCGCGGGCGCGCGCGAGACCGTGCGCCGTGGCGATACCGATGCGCAGACCAGTGAACGTGCCGGGGCCGGTTCCAACGGCGATTCGGTCGATGCGCTCCCACCCGCCGCCGGACTGCTCGAGCAGCTCGATGGCCAGCTCCAGGAGCCGGCGGGCATGCCCGGGTCGCGCTCGGGCGGGCGGATCGTCGCGCCGCTCGGACTCGAGCTCCCCGGCCGGCAGGTCGCAGAGCGCCACCGCCGTCGCCCGCGTGGCCGTGTCCAAGCCCAGGATCCTCACCCGAGCACCACCGTCCGCCGGTCTCCGCCCGCGTGCTCCAGGCGGACCCGGCGCAGCCTGACCTCGAGGCCGGCGAGCCGCTTCTGCACCGCCCCGGGCCATTCGATGAACGTGATCATGTCGGGACCGACGTAGTCGTCGAGCAGCGCGGGATCCTCGTCATCGAGATTCTCCAGACGGAACAGATCCAGGTGCGCGACGGTCACCGGCGCCTCATAGCGCTGACCGATCGTGAACGTCGGGCTGGAGACGATCGCGGTCACCCCCAGGGCCCGGCAGGCCCCGCGGACGAAAGTCGTCTTGCCGGCGCCGATCTCGCCCTCGATCAGGACCACGTCGCCCGGCGCCAGAGTCTGGGCGAGCTCGATGCCGAGCTGCTCGGTCCGCTCGGCGCGGTCGGTCTCGCACCTGCGCGGCCCGGTCAATCTGCCCGCTCCTATCGGCGGCCGAAGTACCGCGGGGCTCGCAGCAGCGTGCCGCCGGCGATCAGCGCCGCCGCCGCGGCGGCCTCCAGCCCCAGATCGGTACCGGTCTGCGGCAGGGTGCCGTCCGGCTGCCTCGACGGCTTGGTCGCGTGGTGCCCGTGGGCAGGCGGCGGGTTCGTGTGCGGGGTCGACCCCCGCCCCAGCTGCACTCCCGGCGGCGGGGTCGGCGACAGCGTCGGATCCGCTGCCCGCGCGGCCACGGGCCACAGGAGCAGGGCGGCCGTGGCCAGCAACGGCACACTTCGTCGGGTCAGGAGCATGGGCTCGGCGACACTGTAGAACCTCAGGGCCTTGGCCACCCGCGCGCGAGGGGCAGTGACCACCGTCGCGTTCGGTACCGTCAGCGGCAGTATGCCCGCGCCCGCGACAGATTCGCTCGCCGCCCGCCTGGCCGCATTGCGACAGGGATTCCGCCGCCGCGCGGCCTGGTCGCAGGCGATCTCGGGCCTGCGCCGATCCGATACCGGGAAGGCGGCCGGGCTGGCCGGGGCGATGATCGCCAACAACGTGATCGCGCTCGGATCGACTGTCGTATTCGCCCGCGAGCTCAACGACTACGGCTCACTCGGCGCGTTGATCAGCTACCTGCTGATCCTCACGGTGGCCGGTCAGGCGATGCAGGTGGCCACCGCGCGCGAGGGAGTGCTCGGGCACCTGGGAGTCGGCGACTCGCTCGTGGCCACCACCCGCAGCTGGACGCGGTCGATGCTGATCTTCACCGCGGCGCTGACCGTCCTCTCGATCGTGTTCCGGCACCCGATCGCGGACGCCGTCGGCGTCAAGAAGTACCCGTGGGGGGCGGCGGTCGGGATCCCGGCCGGCTGCCTCTACCTCGAGGTCTCGCTGCTGCGCGGCGCACTGCAGGGCGTCGGCGACTACAAGAGCGTGGGACTCAGCCTGATCGGCGAGCAGGGCGTGCGGTTGATCATCGGGGCGATTCTGGCTATCGGCCTGAACGTGACCGGCGCCTACATCGGCTCGCTGGTGTCCTACTTCGTCATGTCGCTGTACTGCATCGCGCAGCTTCGCCGCTACGCGACGGCCTACCCGGATGGGCCGCGGGGCGCCGAGGCCAAGCCGACCCTGTTGCTGTGGGTTCATGTCAGACGCGCGGGGGCACCGATCGCCGGGCTGGTGGTCATCGCGGTGCTCCAGAACATCGACATCATTGCCGCCAAGCATCGTTTCAGCACCCATGACGCCAGCGCCTACGCGGCGACCGCGGTGGCGGCCAAGGTGCTGATCTGGGTGGCTATCGGGGCCGGGTTCTACCTCGTCCCGGAGGTCTCGCGACGGCGAGCCGAGGGATTGGACACGCGCTCGGTGCTGGTCAAGGCGCTGGCGATCATCCTCGTCTGCGCGATCCCCTGCCTGCTGATCTTCGCCGGGGCCTCGCATCTGCTGCTGAGCACCGTGTTCGGCGCCAAGAAGGCCACCGCCTCGGATTCGCTGCTGATCCTCGGTCTGGCCTTCACCGTGCTGGCCGCTACCTATCTGGCGATCCAGTACATGCTGGCGCTCAAGCAGAGGTGGTTCCTGATCGTCGTCGGCGTGGTCGCGGTGGCCGAGCCGATCGCGCTGCTGAATGCCTCGCATCGGCCGGCCGCCTTCGCCGCCGTCGTGCTCGCCGTCCAGGCCGCCGCCGCGGTGCTGGCCTTCGGCCTGGCGCTGCGCCGCGACGGCGTGCAGCCCCCACCGCTCGTCCCGCCAATGCCCGCCGATCAGGGCATCGATCCGGAGGTCCCGGCTCGGATTGCCGGCTGAGCCGATCAGGGCCTGGCCGAGAGATACTCCGCGACGCGCTCGGCGGCGGCGCGCAACCGCCGGAAGTAGGCGGCGCGGCTGAGCGAGAGATCGATCGCGGCCTGCTCGTGGCTCGGCGCCGGCTCCAGATAGCCCCGGATCAGCACCCGCCGCAACAGCTTTTCGTTCTCGCTGTCACCGAACGCGCGCTCGGCGGCGTCGCGCAGCAGCGCGCGCACCGATTCGGCACGTTCCTCCGGGGTCTGGCCGGTCGCGAGCCGGTTACGGGCAAGTTCGTGCGGGACCCGGAAGTTGCGCAGCGCCTCGCGCACGGTGTCGGGCGCCGGCGCGCGCCTCGCCCGGGCCGGGATCGGCGGGGCCAGCCCGAGCTCCCGGTAGACGACGGCCCGCTGCGCGGCGAACAGGCCGCCGGGGCCATAGTCGATCCGGTGGCATTCGATCCGGCGACCTTCCAGATCGAGGTCGAGCTCGGGCAGATGCTCGGCGCCGAGGGTTCTGGCAAAGGTCAGCGCGTCGGGATTGGTGGGGTTGATCGGAAGGTAGGCGAACCGCGGGTTGACCACCCCCGAGCGGAGGATGCCGGCCATCCCCAGCATCGCCTGCACCCGCCCCCGGCGCTCGCGGGTGAAGTCGATCGAGTCACGCCACAGGACCGCCCCGCCGAGCTGCCCGTCGGCGCGGGCATGGGCCAGGCGCGGGCCGCTCAAGGGATCCTCCCGGGCGAACTCGGGCGCATTGGCGGGGCTCATCGAGACCGTGAAGCCGCAGAGGCGATCGTGCTTGTCGCGGGCGATCGCCACCCGCTCGGGGGCCTCGTCGAAGAACCGCTTGGTCCAGCGCCACCACCCCCGGAAGTTGTGGGGGTCAAACAGCTCGGCGACCCGTTCGGTGTCGCCCGGGCGGACATCGTCGATCCGGTACTCGACGCTCCCCTCCCAACCGAATCCCCACTTGATCGCCGCGTTGTCGATCAGGTGCGCCATGTCGATCGCCAGCAACGGGTCGCCGCGGCGCGCCCGCTCGTAGAGGTGGTCGATGATCCGGCGTCGCAGCTCCCGCTCGCGCTCCTGGTCGCGGTGACGCAGGTCAGCGCGCAGCGCCTTGCGTACGAGCTCGTGCAGGGTGAGCCCATCGCCCAGTGGCTCGGTGAAGGTGAGCGAGCGCAGGCGGTCGTATTCGATCTCGGCGTCGGCCTCGGGAAGCACGTTCCGCAATAGATCGACGGTCGTGACCCGGGCGATCGCCGCGACGCCGAGCGCCGAGAGCCGGGCCCCGCCGAGCTCGCTCCGGGCGACGCGACGGATCAGCGAGCGCACGATCTCCGGACGCTCCGCGCCCAACTCGGGCGTCCAGTCGGTGTCGACCGCGGCGGTCTCGGCGGCCAGCGCCAGGGCCAGCGGCGAGCCCTCCGCCCATTCGATCACCGCCGGCGCGCGCTCATCGTGCAGGCCGTGGGCGGCCAGCAGGCCGAGCGCGTCCCCGGGACTGAGCGCCCGCAACTCCAGCGCGGTCGCGACACCCTCCCAGCCGCCGCTGAACCAGGCCGGATCGGGCTCGAGCCGGCCGGCGATGACCACGACGGCGCTATCGGGCAGCGAGGGCAGCAGGCCACGCCGGAGATATCCGTCCAGTGCGGTCATCCGCTCGTAGGTGTCGATCAGCACCAGCGGACGGGCGCTGCCTCGGGCCCCCGACAGCACCGCCTCGAGGGCATCGGGCATCGGAGCGAGCTCTCGGCCCTCGACGAAGAAGAGCTCGTAGCCGCGCTCCGGGGCGCGCCGCCCGAGCTCGCGCAGGAGCGTGCTCTTCCCGATCCCCCCGGGCCCGTGGATGAGCACCACGCTGACCGATGGATCCCCGCTCAGGCAGCGCTCCAGAAGCGCCAGCTCGCTCTTGCGGCCGACGAATCGATCCCGATCGCGGTCGATCAGGCGAGCGCCGAGGGTTCGGCCGCGCTCCGTCACCTAGAACAAGCCGAGCTGGGCGGCCGGTTCCGGTTCGGTAGGCCGCAGCGGCGCCGGGAGCTCGTCCGGCTCTGGCACGGGCTCCGGCTCCGGTTCATCGCGCTCGGGCTGTGGCGGAGCGCCCAGCGCGAGCAGATCCGGGATCCGGCGAAAGTCGGCCCGCAGCGTCTCCAGCGTGGAGGGGGTGTACAAGGCTGCCGCCGGGTGGTACAGCGGATAGAGACGGACCGTCCGGGAACCGATCACCCGCTCCTGCGCCTGGCCGTGCAGGCGGGAGATGCCGGTGGGGTCAGCCCGCAGCAGCTTCGTGGCGAAGTTTCCCAGCGTGCAGATCACCGTCGGCTGGATCAGATCGACCTGCCGCCACAGGTAGTCCTCGCAGGTCTCGATCTCGCGCGGCTGCGGGTCTCGGTTGTCGGGGGGGCGGCACTTGAGGACGTTGGCCACGAAGACGTCGGCGCGCTCCAGCCCGATCTCGGCCAGCAGCTTGTCCAGCAGCTTGCCGGCCTGGCCGACGAACGGGAGCCCCTGCCGATCCTCGTTGGCTCCCGGGGCCTCCCCGACGAACATCAGGTCGGCGTCGGCGTTTCCGGCCCCGAATACCACGGTCGTGCGGGACTGGTGAAGCGGGCAGCGGACGCAGTCCCGCGCCTCCTCCCAGACGCCCTTCAACAGCTCGCGTCGCTCGGTGGCGCTGCTCACGGCGCTTATGTTAACCGGGCCTGCCGACGCGGTATCATGGCTACGGACGAGGCCGTCATCTTCGTAGACGGACCTTGGCAAAACGTTCGCGTATCTAGCTGCCGACCGGTATCTCCGTAGGGGAACTGGAGCGGATGCCTCTAATCGACACCCCCGATCTTGCGCGCCTGGCGATAGTTGGCCGGGGGCGTCTCGGGAACTCGCTGGCCACCTCGCTCAGACGCGCCGGGTTGCCCGTCACCGGTCCGCTCGGACGCGGCTCCGACGCCTCCGGGGCCGACGTGGTCCTGCTCTGCGTGCCGGATTCGGAAATCGCCCAGGCCGCCGCGAACCTCGCCCCGGGTCCGACGGTCGGACACTGCTCCGGAGCGACGGGACTCGAGGCGCTCGCCCCCCACGAGGCATTCTCGCTGCATCCGCTGATGACCGCCACCGCCGACGGCGCCGACTTCGCCGGCGCCGGCGCAGCGATCGCCGGGAGCACCGCGCACGCGCTCCAGGTCGCCGCCGAGCTGGCGGCGGCGCTGGAGCTGAACGCGGTGGTGATCGCGCCGTCCGACCGGGCCGCCTACCACGCGGCGGCCTCGATCGCCTCCAACTTCGTGATCACGCTCGAAGCCGCCGCCGAGCGGCTGGCGGCCGGCGTCGGCCTGGATCGGGCCCGGCTGGTCCCGCTGGTCCGCCAGACCGTGGAGAACTGGGCCAGGCTCGGCGCGCAGCGGGCGTTGACCGGGCCGGTGGCGCGGGGCGACGAGGCCACCGTCGCCCTTCAGCGCCAGGCCGTGCAAGATCGGGCCCCGGACCTGCTTCCCCTGTTCGACGCACTGGTCGAGGCCACTCGGGCGCTGGCCCGTCCCCAGGCGGCGGCTATCCGATGAGAACGCTGCGCACCATCGCCGAGTTGCGGACCGCGCTGTCCGGCCCCCGCCGAACCGGCGCGAGCATCGGTCTGGTCCCCACGATGGGCGCTTTCCACGAGGGTCACCTGTCGCTGATGCGCCGCGCCCGCGAGACCTGCGACGAGGTGGTGGTCTCGCTGTTTGTCAACCCGACCCAGTTCAATGAGGACGCCGACCTCGACGCCTATCCTCGCGACGAGCTCCGCGACGCCGCGCTGGCCGCCGAGCTCGGCGTCGACTATCTATTCGCCCCCCCGGTGAGCGAGATCTATCCCGCCGGGTTTCAGAGCACCGTGTCGGTGGGCGCTCTGACCGCCACCCTCGAGGGAGCCGGCCGCGGTAGCGCCCACTTCGACGGCGTGGCCACCGTCGTGACCAAGCTCCTGAACATGGTCGGGCCCGACGTGGCCTATTTCGGGCAGAAGGACGCCCAGCAGGTGCTGGTGATCAAGCGACTCGTGCGCGACCTCGACCTGCCGGTGCGAATCGAGGTCTGCCCGATCGTGCGCGAGGCGGACGGGCTGGCCATGTCCAGCCGCAACCTGCGCCTCTCGCCCACGGAGCGAGAGCGGGCCTCCGCGCTAAACCGAGCGCTCCGTGCGGCCGCTGGCGCGGTCGCCTCCGGCGAGCGGAGCGCCGCCGTAGTGCGAGCGCGGGCGCTGGAAGAACTGAACACGGCGGAGATCGAGCCCGAGTATCTCGAGCTGGTCTCCGGTGACACCCTGGTGCCGGTGGACCGCGTCGAGGGCAACGTGCTCGCCCTGGTCGCGGCCCGGATCGGCACCACTCGACTGATCGACAACCAATCGCTCTCGACCGCAGTACCCGGTGGCGCGCTCGGCCTCCAGCCTCGTGCGGAAGCCCGGCGCGCGAGCCATCCGGCGGCGGCGGGAAGCACTATCACGGAGAGACGCTGACATGCAGCGGACGATGCTGAAGTCGAAGATCCACCGGGCGAGCGTGACCGACTGCGACCTGCATTACGTCGGATCGATCACGATCGACCCCGAGCTGCTGGAGGCAGCGGACATCCGGGAGTTCGAGCAGGTAGCCGTCGTCGACGTCGACAACGGCGCCCGCTTCGAGACGTACACGATCGCCGGCGAGCCGGGGTCGGGGGACATGAAGGTCAACGGCGCGGCGGCTCGACTCGTGCACCGCGGCGACACGATCATCGTGATCTCCTACGCCGCCTACGACCCGGACGATCTGGAGCACTACCGCCCCCGGGTCGTGCACGTGGGCGTGGACAATGAGATCCTCGACATCGACAGCGAGGTGGCGACTCTCCTCGGAGCAGCGTCAACCTCGGCCTAGAGAAGGAATCACCATGTCAGCCACCCCCCGCATCTCGATCCCGCAGGATCTGCGCGATCCCCTCCCCATGACCCTCCCCCGCCTGGCCGAGAAGAAGCAGCTCGGTGAGCAGATCGTGATGGTCACCGCCTACGACTACCCCTCGGCTCAGGTCGCCGAGGAGGCTGGGGTCGACGTCGTGCTGGTCGGCGACTCGGGCGCGATGACCGTGCTCGGGTACCCCTCCACCGTCCCCGTCTCGACCGAGGAGATGCTGATGCTGGCCTCCGCGGTGCGGCGCGGATGCCAGAGCCCGCTCGTGGTCGGCGATCTGCCGTTCGGCTCCTACGAGGCCTCCGACGAGCAGGCGGTCGCCACCGCGCAGCGGTTCATCAAGGAGGCCGGCTGCGACGCGGTCAAGCTCGAACGCGGCGGCACCAGCGTCCAGCGGGCCCGCGCGATCGTCGAGGCCGGGATTCCGGTGATGGGTCACGTCGGCCTGACGCCGCAGACGGCGACGGCGCTCGGCGGCTACCGCGCGCAGGGCCGGACGGCCGCGCGGGCGCTGGGCGTGGCCCGCGACGCCGTCGCACTGCAGGAGGCCGGGTGCTTCGCGATCGTCTTCGAGGCGATTCCGGCGGCGGTGGCCGGCGAACTGATGCCGCGCCTGGAGATCCCGGTGATCGGGATCGGCGCCGGTGCCGCGACCGACGGGCAGGTGCTCGTGTTCCACGACCTGCTGGGGATCTACGACGGCCACGCGCCGCGCTTCGCCAAGCGCTTTGGCGAAGTCAAGGCCCAGATGGTCGCCGGCGTCGCCGAGTACGCCGCCGAGGTGCGCGCCCGGACATTTCCCGGCCCCGAGCACGCCTACTCGATCGACGACGACGAGCTGGCCCAGTTCCGCGCCGGCCTGGCCGCCGACTAACATCGGCGGATGGCCCGACTCGCCCAAGTCTTCGCGCCGCGCGACCGGGTCTACTTCGAGCTGTTCGAGGAGGCTGGCCAGAACATCCTCCGGACCGCCGATCTACTCGAGCGGATGCTCTCCCACTACCCGGACAGCAAGGCGCTGGCGCAGGACATCCTGCTTTGTGAGCACGAGGGCGACCGCATCACCCACGACATCATCGATCGCCTCAACCACACGTTCGTGACCCCCATCGACCGCGAGGATATCCTCGCGCTCGCGTCGGCCCTTGACGACATCGTCGACTACACCGAGGAGGTCGCCGACTACCTCGGCCTGTACAAGATCGAGGCGCCGATGGATCAAGCAATCAAGCTGGCGCGCGTGCTGAAGGCCGGCTCCCGGCAGATCTCCGAGGCAATCCCTCGCTTACGCGGGTTCCAGGACATCTCGCACTACACCGTCGAGATCAACCGGTTGGAGAACGAGGGGGACCGGATCACCCGCGAGGCCATCGCCTCGCTGTTCGACGGCGGGATCGACCCGATGGTGGTGATCCGCTGGAAGGATCTGTTCGAGCGGCTAGAGGCGGCGATCGACGCGACCGAGCGGGTGGCCAACATCCTCGAAGGCATCGTCATCAAGAATTCGTGACGGGCCAAAGTCGCTGCTTCTGATTTGACCCGGTACGCGTGCATGGATACGTTGCGCGCGTGGAAGAGAGGTCGCCGGGCACCAGCCCTGGTTTGTCCGTGCGCGATGTCACCGTCTCGTTTGGCGGGCTCACCGCGCTAGACCAGGTGTCGCTGGACGTCTCGGCTGGCGAGGTGCTCGGGGTGATCGGGCCCAATGGGGCCGGCAAGACGACCCTGTTCAACGTGATCTGCGGATTTGTCGCCCCGTCGTCGGGCCTGCTGCGCTGGCGGGGGCAGGCGCTGACCCGGATCCGGCCCGATCGCCTGGCCTCGCTGGGAATCGCCCGAACGCTCCAGGGGGTCGGGCTGTTCCCGCGCCTGACCGTGATCGAGAACGTGATGGTCGGCGCGCAGCGCTTCCGCCGGGCCCGGTTTGCCAGCGCGCTGCTGGGACTCCCGTGGTCCGACGCCGACGAGCGCGCTCTGCGTGATCGCGCGCTGGCCGCGCTCGAGCGGCTCGGGTGCGCTGAGGTGACGGAGCGGTTGCCGGGAACCCTCCCCTACGCTGTGCAGAAGCGCGTGTCCCTGGCCCGGGCCCTGGCCGCGGAGCCCGAGTTGCTGCTGCTCGATGAGCCGGCCGGCGGCCTCGACGCCGGCGAGCTTTCCGAGTTGGCCAAGCTGATCGTCTCGCTGGGCAGCTCGATCGCGGTCATGCTGGTCGACCATCACATGGACCTGGTCGCGTCGGTCTGCGACCGGGTCGTGGTACTCGACTTCGGAGAGGTGATCGCCGCCGGGGCGCCACCGGAGGTTCAGCAGAACCCGCGGGTGCTCGAGGCCTACCTCGGCCGGGCCGCCGAGGCGGCGCCGTCGGGGAGTGCGGCACGAGGCTCCGATGCTGGCCGTTGAGGGGCTGACCACACACTACGGTCCGGTCCGCGCGGTCGATGACGTCTCGCTCGAGGTCCCGGAGGGCTCGATCACGGCGGTCCTCGGGGCCAACGGCGCGGGCAAGACGTCGCTGCTGCGCACCATCACCGGCTGGTGCCGGCCAGCGCCGGACGGGTGCGGTTCGACGGTCAGGACATCACTCGTCTGGCTGTGGAGGCGATCGTCCGCCGCGGCCTGGCGCATGTGCCCGAGGGCCGAGGCGTGATTACCGAGCTGACCGTCGAGGAGAATCTGCGCCTGGGCGGCCTCTGGCGCCGGCGCGAGGCCGCCGCCCCGGCGGAGATCTACGAGCTGTTCCCCCGTCTGGAGGAGCGGCGGACCCAACCCGCCTCAAGGCTCTCCGGCGGCGAGCGGCAGATGCTCTCGATCGGCCGGGCGCTGGTGGCACGCCCCCGGGCCCTGCTGCTGGATGAGCCCTCGCTGGGGCTGGCGCCGCTGCTGGTGGCCAGATCATGGGCATGATCCGCCGGCTGGCCGACACGCTGGGGCTGGCCGTGCTGCTAGTCGAGCAGAACGCTCGCAGCGCGCTATCAATCGCCAACCGCGGAGTGGTGATGAACCTGGGACACGTGGTGGCCGACCAGGAGCCGGCGGCGCTTGCCGCCGACGAACGCCTGCGCCACGCATATCTTGGCTTCTAGCCGCCGGCCATGACCAAGTTCATCGACCTGACCCTCAACGGCGTATCCACGGGAGCCGTCTACGCAGCGGTGGCGCTGGCCCTGGTGCTGATCTGGCGGGCCACCCGGATCGTCAACTTCGCCCAGGGCGCGATGCTGATGATCACCACGTTCATCGCCTCCGCGGTGATCAACTCCACCGGCTCCTACTGGTTCGGCTTCGCCGTCGCGCTGGTCTCGGGATTGGTCTTTGGCGCCGTGGTCGAACGCGTGCTGATCCGGCCGGTGGAGGGGGCACCCCCGCTCAACGCGGTGATCGTCGCGCTGGGTCTGTACACCCTGCTCATCGCCGTAGCCGGAATGATCTGGGGGAACACCCCCCGGTCCTTCCCGGCGGCCTTCTCGATCCGGGGCTATAACGTCGGCGGGACGCGCCTGCTGTTCACGCCGAATGACACCTTCACGGTGCTCGTGGTGATCGCCGTCGCGCTCGGCCTGGCTCTCCTGTTCCGGGCCACCTCGCTCGGCCTGAAGATGCGGGCGGCGGCGTTCGCGCCCGAGGTGGCCCGGTTGCTCGGCGTCCGCGTCGGCCGGATGTTCACCTTGGGCTGGGCGCTGGCTGCGGTGGCGGGGGCGCTGGCCGGGGTGCTGATCGCGCCCTCGGTGTTCCTGGGGCCCAACAACTTCGACCCGATCCTGATCAGCGGCTTCGTCGCGGCGGTCCTCGGCGGCCTTGACAGCCCCCCGGGAGCGGTCCTCGGGGGGCTCGTCCTCGGCCTCGCGCTGTCCTACGTATCGGGCTATGAGGGATCGTCGCTCGCCCCGCTGGCCGCCCTGGCCATTCTCGTCGTGGTGCTGATGATCCGCCCGGGCGGCCTGTTCTCCGCGTCCACGGAGCGGCGCGTATGAGCCGGCGCCGGCTGCCCGGCGTGCTGCGGCGGAACACGCTGGTGCAGTCCCTCGGACTGCTGGTGCTCGGCGCAGTCGTGCTGGGCCTGCTCAGCGAAGGGCTCGGCTCCTACGACGACCTGCAGCTCGCCAGCGGGGCCTACTTCTTCGCCGTGCTGGCTGGTCTGACGGTGTTGGCGGGCCAGAGCGGTCAGATCTCGCTCGGCCACGGGGCGCTGATGGCGGTTGGCGCCTACACCGTGGCCCTGCTGATCGGAAACGAGGGATGGGCGCTGATCCCCGCGCTGATCGCCGCCGTGGCGGTGACCACGATCGTCGGAATCCCGGTGGGCGCGGCGGCCAGTCGCCTGCGCGGGCCCTATCTGGCCGGCGCGACGCTGGCCTTCGCCGTCGGGCTTCCCTCGCTGGCCGATCGGTTCCCGGGCACGTTCGGCGGCGAGAACGGCTTGACCATCAACCCGCCGATCCCGCCGACCTGGCTGGGCTCGAGCTTTCCACTCGAGCGCTGGGTGGCCTGGATCGCCGGCGCCGGCGCGCTGATCGTGATGTTCGTGCTCTACAACCTGACCCGTAGCGGCGTCGGTCGCTCGCTGCGCGCGGTGCGCGATGACGAGATCGCCGCGGCCCTGTGCGGCTTGAGCGTCGGACGCACGCAGACGCTGGCGTTCACCGTCAGCTCGGCCTGCGCCGGGCTCGGCGGCGGGCTGCTGGCGGTCGTGCTGCAGCTGGCCCAACCCGGGG
>JALYXK010000212.1 GCA_030947145.1 Actinomycetota bacterium | reverse complement strand
GGTCGGGGATGACCCGCGAGGACGTCGTGGTCGCCCTTGGCGGCGGGGTGGTCGGGGACCTGGCCGGCTTCTGTGCCGCCACCTACCAGCGCGGGGTGCGCTACGTGCAGGTGCCGACGACGCTCGTCGCCCAGGTCGACTCAGCCTACGGCGGAAAGACCGGGGTCGACCTGGCGGAGGCCAAGAACTACGTCGGCGCCTACCACCAGCCCCGGGCGGTCATCGCCGACATCGACACGCTCGCCACGCTCCCGCCGGCGGAGCTGGCGGCCGGTTATGCCGAGGTCGTAAAGACGGCGCTGATCGCCGGCGGCGAGCTCTGGGAGGGCGTCCGCGCCGGCGCCGACCCGACGGCGCCCGACGTGATCACCGCCTGCGTCCGCACGAAGCTGCGGATCGTGGCCCAGGACGAGCGCGACGCCGGGCTGCGCCAGGTCCTGAACCTCGGCCACACCGTAGGTCACGCGATCGAGGCGACCACCGGATATGCCCGCTACCGCCACGGCGAGGCGGTGGGCCTGGGGCTGCTGGCCGCGCTACGCCTCTCGGGCCTCGATGACCTCCGCGCCGAGGTGGCCGACCTGCTCAGTGCCCGGGGACTGCCCGTCACGCTCGAGCACGCCGCCGTCGAGGAGGTCGTGGTCGCCACGGCGCGTGACAAGAAGCGCCTCGGCGAGGCTCCGGTGCCGTTTGTCCTGCTCGACGCGCCGGGGGCGCCGCGCGCCGGCTGCCCGGTCGACGCTCGCGACCTGCTGGCTGCCGTGAGAGAGTTGATCGCGTGAGTCCAGCCGTGCGCAACCGGATCGAGGTGATGCATGGCGTCAACCTCGACCAGCTCGGCCGGCGCGATCCCGAGCACTACGGGATGGAGACGCTCGACGCGCTCGAGGTGCGGATCTCAGACATGGCCGACGAGCTCGGTCTGGTCGCCCGCTTCTTTGCCACCAATCACGAGGGCGAGTTCGTCGAGCGGCTTCACCGCCTGGAGAGCCTGGTGGACGGGCTGGTGCTCAACCCCGGCGCCTGGACGCACTACTCCTACGCGATCCGAGATGCGCTCGAGCTGACCGGTCTCCCGGCGGTTGAGGTACACCTGTCCGATGTGGACTCGCGCGAACCATGGCGCCGGAACTCGGTGATCGGCGAAATCTGTATCGGCCGCGTCGCCGGGAAGGGAGCCGAGGGCTACCGCGACGCGCTGGCCCTTCTGCAGCAGGAGCTCGGCCGATGAGGGCGCGCGCGGAGCGGCTCAGCGAGCTGGTGGTGCAGGCCGAGCTCGACGCCTTGCTGATCACCGATCTGGTCAACGTCCGTTACGTGACCGACTACAGCGGAAGCAACGGGCTGGCGCTGGTCGGGCCCCGGACGCGGAGCTTCCTCACCGACTTCCGCTACGTCGAGCAGGCCGCCGTCGAGGTTCATCCGTCGTTTCACCGCCGCCGGGCTCCGCAGGATCTCCTCGATTCCGTCGCCGACGCTCTGCCCGGCATTGGGGTACGCCTCGGCTTCGAGGACGCGCGGATGTCGGTCCGTCAGCACGCTCGCCTGCGCGAGCTGCTGCCCTCGCGGGTCGAGCTCGTCCCGGCCTCCGGGCTGGTCGAGCGTCTGCGGGCCGTCAAGGAGCCCGAGGAGGTCGAGGCCATCCGGGCGGCCACGCAGCTGGCCGATGCCGCCTGCGAGCGCCTGCTCCGGGGCGGGCTGGTCGGGCGCACCGAGCGCGAGCTGGTGATCGCGCTCGAGCACGACATGCGCGAGCGGGGCGCCGAGGGCCCCAGCTTCGACTCGATCATCGCGGCCGGTCCTCAGGGCGCGCTGCCGCACGCCCAACCCCGCGATGTACTGATCCGCAGCGGCGACCTGGTGGTGATCGACTGGGGCGCCCAGGTCGATGGCTACTGCTCGGACTGCACCCGGACGGTGGCGGCGGGCCGCGCGGAGCCCGAGGCCGAGCGCGTCTACGAGCTGGTGCTCGAAGCCCAGATCGCCGGCCTGCGCGCCGTCCGGGCGGGACAGAGCGGGCGCGAAGCCGACGCGGTGGCGCGCCGGGTGATCGAGGCCGGCGGTCACGGCGAGCAGTTCGGCCACGGCCTCGGACACGGCGTGGGACTCGACATCCACGAGTCACCGCGGCTGTCCCAGCGCTCGGAGGACGAGCTGCACACCGGGAACATCGTCACCGTCGAGCCCGGAATCTACGTTCCCGGCCGTTTCGGCGTGCGGATCGAGGATCTCGTCCTGGTCACCGACGACGGCTGCGAGATCCTCACCTCGATGCCCAAGCGCCTGATGGTCACGGACTGAGCGGGCACTCCGTTCCCCGCGGATGGCCCGCTAACCTGGGCCTGGCCAATGATCAGCACAAACCAGTTTCGCAACGGCAACCACATCGACGTCGAAGGCGTGATCTTCAAGATCCTCGAGTTTCAGCACGTCAAGCCCGGCAAGGGCAGCGCGTTCGTGAGGACGAAGCTGCGCCGCACCAGCGACGGCAACGTCATCGACCGGACCTTCCGCGCCGGTGAGAAGTTCCGCTCCGTGCGCACCGAGGTCCGCACGATGCAGTTCCTCTACCGGGACGGGACCGACGCGCATTTCATGGACTCCGAGAATTACGAGCAGCTGACGATCCCCGAGAGCGCACTGGCCGAGCCGCTGCAGTGGATCAAGGAGTCCGACGTGGTCGAGCTGCTCTACATCGACGATCAACCCGCTGACGTGCAGCTACCCAGCGCGATCGAGCTGGCGGTGACCGAGACCGAGCCCGGCGTGCGCGGTGACACCGCCTCCGGCGGCGGCACCAAGCCGGCGGTGCTCGAGACCGGCGCCAAGATCAACGTGCCGCTATTCGTCAACATCGGCGATCAGGTCAAGGTCGACACGCGCTCGGGCGAGTACATGTCGCGTGCGTAGGACCGAGCAGCGGCGGGCCGCGACCTGGGCGCTGTACCAGAGCGATCTGCTGGGTCGGCCGCTGGAGGAGACCTTCCCGCGTGACGCCCACGGGTTCACCCGGGCGCTGGCCCGGCTGGTGCGCGAACGCCAGCCCGAGCTCGACGAGCTGATCTCGAGGCTGGCCACCGGCTGGTCGCTGCAGCGGATCGCGCCGCTCGAGCGCTCGATCCTGCGAGTCGGCCTGGTCGAGTTGCTGCACCCCGAGGAGGTTCCCGGCGAGCACACGATCCCGCCCGAGGGCGCGATCGACGAAGCCGTCGAGACCGCCAAGCGATTCTGCGGCGCCGAGGCTCCGGCGTTCGTCAACGGGATCCTGGCGGCGGCGCTGCGCGAACGCCAGTCGCTCGAGCACGAACCGCACCCCACGTAAGCCCTGCGTAGGAAGCACTGGAGCTCGACCGCCACGGCCAGCACAATGAGGACATGCGACTGCTCGTAGTGGACGACGATCGTGCGCTGCGGGACGTGCTTCGCCGCGCGCTGACGCTGGCCGGCTACGAGGTCCGGCTGACCGACTCCGGTTCCGGCGCGCTGGGCGAGGTCACCGCTTCCGTGCCCGACGCCGTGGTGCTGGACATCGGGCTGCCCGATATCGACGGGCTCGAGGTCTGCCGGCTCCTGCGCCGCGAGG
>JALYXK010000203.1 GCA_030947145.1 Actinomycetota bacterium | reverse complement strand
TTTAGTGATGAGTGACCGAGCCACCGATATAGATGGCCGTGAGGGTCGCGAAGATGAAAGCCTGCAGCGTGGCCACGAGGCCAAGCTCGAACAGATAGACGGCGATTCCGATGGGCATGGTGAACCACCCCAGGAACTGGAGCCCAAGGATCACCGCCAGTCCCCCGGACATGAACAGGATGATCATGTGCCCGGCGAGGATGTTGGCGAACAACCGGATCGTCAGCGAGATCAGCCGCATGAACGTGGAGATCACCTCGAGCGGGCCGATCAGTATCAGCATAGGTCCGTGCACGCCGGCGGGAATGAGACTTTTCATGTAGCCGAGCGGGCCCTGCGCGCGGATCCCCACCGAGTTGAACAGGATGAACACGACCAGCGCCAGCACCAGCGGAATCGACACGTTCGCGGTGGCGGCGTACAACGCGAACGCCGGGATGTGCGCCCCGAAGATGTTGAACTTCTCCTCGGAGTTGGTGGGCAGCGGCAGGTAGCCGATCAGGTTGCAGTACCAGATGAACAGGAACAGTGCACCGATGAACGGAAACCACTTGGCCGCCAGCGTGGGCGACATGTTCCCGCGGGTGATGCTATCCCGCATCAGCGAATACAGCGCCTCGACCGCCGTCTGCACACGGTTGGGGCGGGCCTGCATGCGCCCGGCGATCCACACCATCGTCACCATCGTCAGGAGGGCCGAGATGAACAGGTAGAGCACCGCGCGGTTGATGCTGAACACGCCCAGGTGCACCCAGTCGGTCAGCTTGAACTCGTTCTGGATCTGGAACGAGCTGTTCTTGTGCTGTTTGATCCCGAAGGCGGCGGCCAGCACGATCACGCCGAGCACGTATACGCCACCGATGGAGAGCAGAGTCTTCTTTCGCTGGCTCATCGCGACCTCGGCCGGGAGGCTGCGCCATCGGCCCCGCGGCGAGACGCTGCGGCACCGGATCCCGGGCGGATGGCGGCCGAGATCGCCAGCTGGACGGTGAAGGCGAAGACGATCACCACGAGCGCGGCCAGTCCGGCGTCCTGCCCATCGGACTTGCGGGCGAGGATCACCGCGATCGCCAGCGCGAAGAGTCGGCCCAGCATGTAGCCCAGGCGGATCCCGACGGCCCGGCTCATCGCCGTCGCCTCCGCCGCGCGCTCGACGGCGACGCCGACGGCGCGCAGCACGATCCACGTCCCCGCGCCGATTCCGTAACCGGCCGCCGAGACCCCGATCAGCAGCATGATCGGCGCGGCGACGACGATCAGCAGCACGTCGACGTAACGCAGCCCGATCATCGGCTGCTCAGCGACCGCGGAGGCACTCATCGACGGCCATCGTGCGGGGTCGGCAGTTGGACATGGTGTCGGCTATAGCTGCTGGATCGGAGCATGGCTTTAGCGGGCCTACGGCTACCGTCGCGCTTCGAAAGCGCCCGGGCAGACGATCGGGACCGCCGCGATGGCGGGCCCAAGTCTACGCGGACGCGCGATCATATGTCCTCCGGTGGGGCGGATGGCGCCGTCCTCGCCGCGGTTGTCCGCAACCGGACGCTCGAGCGCGATTCAGGAGACCCGCGGGGCCGACCCGCTCAGCTCAGCGGGCCGAGCTTCGCGGCCTCAGAACCCGTTGACGCGGGCCTCCACGCTCTGCTTCTTCTCGACCAGCTCGCGCTCGAGTTGCTCGAGTTCACTGCGTCGGCTGCGGACGAGCTCGAGCTGGGTCTCGATGTGTCCCAGCGCCTCGGTGAGGATCCGGTGACGCCGGCCGGGATCGTCGGTTTCGTGGTACTCGCGGCGCAGCTCGGCCCTGGCCGTCTCCGCCTCGAGCAGCTGCCGCAGCTGCTCGAGCGAGAGCCCCAGCAGATCCCGTAGGCGCACGATCTCGTTGATCCTGGTGACGTCGCCACCGGTGTAGCAGCGGTGCTTGCCCTGGGCGCGGTCCGCGGCCGCCCCCAGCAGGCCGATCTCCTCGTAGTAGCGGATCGTGCGCGGCGTCGTCCCGGTCAACTCGGCGACTTCGCCGATCCGCAGCGAACGCTCGGCTGTCACGGCGGGCGTCACAGCGGGCGTAACAGCGCAGCCACCGGAGCTTCGGCCTCAGCCGGCGCGGGCTGCTTGGCCGTGGCCTGGTGCTTGGGCCGCGCCGAGGCCACCGCCGCTCCGACCAGCGAGAAGCCGGTCAGGCACCACAGCGCCGTGTGCATGTTCGAGATGAACGGCACCAGCTGAGCGTTCGAGATGTGGCTGGCCAGCCCGGAGAAGACCGCGAACAGGGTCGACTTCGGCACCGAGGAGGTGACCACGGCGAGCACGAAGGCGATCGACATCACCGCGCCGGTGTTCTGGACCAGAACCCGGGCTCCGGCCGCGATCCCGCGGCGGTGAGCCGGGACTACGCCCATCATCGCCGCCGTATTCGGCGAGTTGAACATCCCCGAGCCGATCCCGACGATGAACTGGAAGATGGCCGGATACAGGTAGGACGTGGTGCGGGTCATGGTGGTCATCAGCGCCAGCCCTAGGGCCACCACCAGCATCCCGCCGACCGCCAGGCCACGGGACCCGCGCCGATCGGCGTAGATCCCGGCGACCGGGGAGGCGAACAGCATGCCCAGCGCGAGCGGGGCGAGCTTCACCCCAGCCAGGATCGGGGAATCGCCCTGCACGCCCTGGAAGTAGAAGACGAACACGAACATCAGCGCGAACCGCGCGAGTCCGTTGAGGAACGCGGCCGCCGCGGACGCCGAGAACAGCCGATTCTGGAAGATCGAGAGGTCCAGCATGGGCTCCTTGACGCGCTGTTCGATCAGCACGAACAGGGGCAGCAGGATCGCGGCAGCGATCAGCGGGACGATCACCAGCGGCGAGCCCCAGCCGGAGATCCCGCCCCGGGAAACGCCGTAAACCAGCCCGGTCAGGCCGACCAGGAACACCAGCGTGCCCGGAACGTCGAAATGGGTCTCGGTGGAGCGCCCGGTGATCTCGCGCAGCACCGACCGGGCCCACAGGCTGCCGGCCAGGGCGAAGGGCACGTTGAACCAGAACACCCACGGCCAGGAGATCGCCACGAGCGCGCCGCCCAGTACCGGGCCGATCACCAGCCCCACGGCGGCGACCATCGTGTTGGTCCCCATGGCCAGCCCGAGCTGCTCCTTCGGGAAGGCGTCGGTGACGATCGCCGAGGCGTTGGCGAACAGGAATGCGCCGCCGATGCCCTGGAGGATCCGCCACAGGATCAGGACAGTCCCGCTGGTGGCGAAGCCGGCGCCCAGCGACGCGAACGCGAACAGCACGAAACCGCCGATATACGCCTGTTTGCGGCCGAACTGATCGGACAGGCGCCCGGCGGTGAGGACCAGCACGGTCGAGGCGATCATGTAGACCAGGATCACCCACACCAACTCGAGGATGCTCGTGTGCAAGCTCCGCTCGAGGTCGGGCAGCGCGATGATCAGCGTGCCCGAGTTGATCGTGGCCAGCAACATCCCAAGGCTGGTGCACGACAGCGCCCACCACTTGTAGGACTTGTGCTCCGACTCGACCCCGATCCGCCGGCGGCCGTCGCCCGGGTCTCCGGGCGGTTGCGATCGCCTCAATCTACGTGCTGGAGATACTTCTAACGTCCGCAGTTCCGGACACCGCCCTCAGTGGCAAAGTGATTCTTACGTAAACGTCAGAATAGCACTCGCGGTCGGATCTTGCCACGCCGCCGGAACGACCCGGGCCCCACCGGGACGGTCGGGCCCTCCGGAACAGCGAACGGTTGGTGGCCGCTGGTCTGGCTTGGCT
>JALYXK010000186.1 GCA_030947145.1 Actinomycetota bacterium | reverse complement strand
CGCCAGTCGGTTGTCTGCGCCGGTGACCAGGCCAGCCAGTCGAACATCCAGCCGCCGTCCTCCTGCTGTCCGGACTCGACGGCGTCGAGGTGGGCCTCGACGTGGGCCTCGCTGATCAGGCCGCGTGACCGGCTGCCGGGACGGGGCGAGAGGTTCAGGGGTCCCAACGTCTCCCCCTCGACGCCGCCCGCGGGCGCGACCGCGTCAGGACCTATGCGGCCGGCGAGCGACGCGATCGCTGCACGAGCGCGTTGCTCGTCGGGCACGGCGTCGAGAAACGCGCAGGCGAACTTCAGCAAGTAGCCACTCGGCCGCTCGGTTGTCTCGATCGAGCGCCAGCACCAGCCGGTGGCGCGGGCCAGCCAGTCGTCGTCGGTCACGCCGGCGGCGTGCAGGACCGCGGCCAGCGCGAGCGTGACAAACGAGCCCGACGACGGCGTGAACCAGGGCGCGTGCGGATAGTCCTCAAAGCCCGGCAGCACATTCAGGATTCCCCCGTCCGGCCCGGCGATTGAGCCAATCCACGCGCGCGCCCCGCGCGCCATCTCGCCGTCCGCCGCGCCCGCCTCGTTCAGGATCTCGAGCGCGTACAGCGTCGGCACGGGCTGGCTGCCCGGTGAGCGAAGATCCGGCTCGAGCGCGTGCCCGAAGCCGCCGTCCGGATTGCGATAGCCGCGCAGCGCGTCTGTCAGCGGCTCAGGCACGCCGCCTTTGAACAGCAAGGCGTAGCGGTGACGATCCACCAAGCGGGCGGCGGACCAGATGAAGTGCTCGGCGGCGTGGTGATCAATTGGCATGTCCACACGCTACGCGGCGGTAGGCGTGCGGTCTTTCAGAAATCGGACAGGCGAGATGCCGGCGAGGCGCGTGACCTCGGCGGTCATGTGAGCCTGGTCGGCGTACCCAGCATCGAGAGCCAGCTCGGCCAACGGCGCGGGTGCAAGCGCCTGCAGTCGCCGGAAGCGCAGCACCCGTGCCAGGACCTTCGGTCCGTAACCGACGGCATCGGTCACGCGGCGCTGCAACTGGCGCGCACTCACGCCCAGCTCCGCGGCCGCCGCAGCCACGCGTGCGGGAGGGCGCCCGAGTGCTACGACCGCGGCACTCACCAGCGGATCGGGTGCGCTTGCCCCACGTAGCTGGACGCCTCGCCGCAGCAGCTCATGCGGGTCCGAACCTGTTGCCAGCGCCTCGAGCAGCGCTGCGGTGACGCCGCCGCCCAGGACGTCGGCGGCGTCCGCCGAGACGTCGCATAGCTCCGATGCCGGCAGCCCCAAGACCGCGCCGGCCGTGCCCGGTCGCAGCCGCACCCCGACCAGCCGCGAGCCCGGAGCGAGCATCACGACGCGCGGCTGGGTGTCGGGCCCGGCGACGCTCAGCCGATCGCCCGCCCAGATCAGATCAACGCAAGCATCCGGCACGATTCGTTGCTCCTGCCCGGTCGGCGTGGTCTGCTCCCAAGTGCACGCCACCAACCGGGAGACCACCAAACGCTCTACGTAACCCACGACTCCAACGCTACTCCGCTTGCCCTCGACCTGCCCTCACGCCGTTGACCCGTTGCCCGCGCGGGTCCCCGGCTCGGCCTATCGGCGGGGGGCGTTCGCCGATTTGTTGGACGATGCCCGAGGTCAGGTAAGTGGATCCGGTGATCGACCTAATGACGATCGACTCTAGGACCTGCGTGGGCCAAATGCTGGACTTCTTCCAGTCCCGCTCCGGTAGAGTACCGGCCATATCAGTGGAGAGATTTGTTGACAAAACTGATCTGCTCCGCCGGCACGGTTTGCAAGTCACGGCCCAGCGTCTAGCTGTCCTGCGGGCGGTGTCGGATCGACCGCACAGCACGGCGGCCGACGTCGACGCCTTGGTGCGGGCCGAGATCGGTGCCGTCTCGCTTCAGGCGGTGTACGACGCCCTCGGGACCCTCACCGTGGAGGGCATCATCCGCCGTATCCAGCCAGCCGGGTCGCCGGCGCGCTACGAGGACCGAGTGGGCGACAACCACCACCACCTCATCTGCCGAACGTGCAGCCGGATGGTCGATGTCGACTGCGCCGTTGGCTTCACCCCCTGCCTGACAGCTTCCGAAGACTCGGGCTACGAGATCGACGAAGCCGAGGTCATCTACTGGGGCCGGTGTCCCGAGTGCAGCGCGGCGGCTGCCGTGTCCGACGGGGGACCGAGGGCCGGTAGCGGGAGATAAGCAAAGTGACACGCCCTTGGATCGGAAGCGACGAGGGTTAGCCAGGTCAACATCACAACGAAACAGTGAGCGAGTAGGAGGAACGAAGTGGCCGACACCGTCAGCGAAAGCGAGAACCCAGCGATCCCGTCTCCGACCCCCGTGCGGACACGGCCCAGGACGAACCAGGACTGGTGGCCCAATCAGCCGAATCTGCAGGTGCTCCACCAGCACTCGCTCCGGGCCACGCCGTTGGGCAACGACTTCAACTATCGAGAGCAGTTCAAGACGCTCGACCTCGAGGCGCTGAAGCAGGACATCTTCGAAGTGATGACGACCTCGCAGGATTGGTGGCCGGCTGACTACGGCCACTATGGACCGCTTTTCATCCGGATGTCCTGGCACTCCGCAGGCACATATCGCATCGCCGATGGCCGGGGCGGCGGCGGTGCCGGCGCCCAGCGGTTCGCCCCCCTCAACAGCTGGCCCGACAACGCGAGCTTGGACAAGGCGCGGCGGCTGCTGTGGCCGGTCAAGCAGAGGTACGGCCAAAAGATTTCCTGGGCCGACCTGCTCGTTTTCGCCGGCAACTGTGCCATGGAATCGATGGGGTTCAAGACCTTCGGCTTCGGTTTCGGGCGGGAGGACATCTGGGAGACCGAGGAGATGTTCTGGGGTCCTGAGGACTCCTGGCTCGGCGATGAGCGCTACAGCGGCGACCGTGAGCTCGCCGATTCTCTGGGCGCGGTGCAGATGGGCCTGATCTACGTGAACCCGGAGGGACCCAACGGAAACCCGGACCCACTGGCGGCCGCCAGGGACATTCGAGAGACCTTCCGACGTATGGCGATGAACGACGAGGAAACACTCGCGCTCATCGTGGGGGGGCATACGTTTGGCAAGACCCATGGCGCGGTCGATCCCAAGTACATCGGCCCGGAACCCGAGGGTGCTCCTATCGAGCAGCAAGGCTTCGGCTGGACGAACAGCTACGGCAGCGGTAAGGGCGCCGACGCGCTCACCAGCGGGCTCGAGGGCGCATGGACCAACGAGCCGACCAAGTGGGACAACGGGTTCCTGGACAACCTGTTCAACTACGACTGGGAGCTGACGACCAGTCCCGCCGGTGCCAAGCAGTGGACGCCCAAGAATCCCGAAGCCCAGGGCACCGTGCCCGACGCGCACCTGCCGTCGAAGCGGCACGCACCCATGATGCTGACGACGGATCTCGCGCTGAAGGTGGATCCGATCTACGCGCCGATCGCCAAGCGGTTCCACGAGAACCCGGACGAGCTCGCGGAAGCGTTTGCCAGGGCGTGGTACAAGCTGTTGCATCGCGACATGGGACCAATCTCGCGTTACCTCGGCCCGTGGGTTCCCGAGCCGCAGCTGTGGCAGGACCCCGTCCCCGAGGTCGATCATCCCCTGATCGGCGAAGAGGCTATCGCTGCGCTCAAGGGCGAGGTCCTCGGATCGGGATTGTCCGTCGCCGAGCTTGTCGGTACCGCTTGGGCCTCGGCGGCGAGCTTCCGGGGCACCGACAAGCGTGGCGGGGCCAACGGAGCGCGGGTTCGCCTGGCGCCGCAGAAGGACTGGGAGGTCAACAATCCGGCCGAGCTGACGAAGGTGCTGCCGACCCTGGAAGGGATCCAGCAGGACTTCAACAGCTCGCAGTCCGGCGGAAAGAAGGTCTCGCTCGCTGACCTGATCGTTCTGGGCGGGTGTGCCGCCGTCGAGCAGGCGGCGAAGAACGCTGGCCACGACGTGAGAGTTCCCTTCACGCCCGGCCGCACGGACGCCTCGCAGGAGCAGACCGACGTGGAGTCGTTCGCCGTGCTTGAACCGACCGCCGATGGTTTCCGCAACTACGTCCAAGCCGATCAGACCTTGTCGCCGGAAACCCTGCTGCTCGACCGGGCTAGCCTGTTGATGCTGACCGCTCCGGAGATGACGGTCCTCGTCGGCGGTATGCGCGCCCTGAACGCCAATCACCAGCGGTCGAAGCATGGCGTTCTCACCGACCGACCCGAGACCTTGGCGAACGACTTCTTCGTCAACCTGCTCGACATGAACACGGAATGGCAGGCGCCCGGTTCATCTGGAAACGGCTCGTCCGCACACGTATTCGAGGGTCGCGACCGCGCCACGGGCCAGATCAAGTGGACCGGCACCGCCGTCGACCTCGTGTTCGGTTCCAACTCCCAGCTCCGGGCGATCTCGGAGGCCTACGCGTGTGAGGACTCAAAGGACAGGTTTGTCCGTGACTTCGTGGCTGCGTGGGACAAGGTCATGAACCTTGATCGTTTCGACCTCGCCTGACCCGGGCCCGGCATGGTGACCGGTTCGCCCCGAACCGGTCACCAAACCCAACTGGCAAGTGCCGCGGCTAGAGGGATGATCAGCAGGCCTCCGAGCCCGCACCTCCCGGATGCGACACGGAGCTCGCGCCGAGGTGCGCTACCTAGCCACCGTACGTGCGCTGCGACCCTGTTCGAGCCCCCAGCTGATGATCCGCTCCGGATAGATCCGGATCAGCGGGGTCGGCAGCGCGATCGCCACGGCCCGTCCCCGGACCTCGATCGCCCGCGGACGCCAGGGGTCCGTGCTCTCGAGATCGTCGATCACGATTGCGGCTCGCCCGGCGCGGGCGACGTCGCGGAACTTCTTCGACCGCTCCAGATCGTGGCCCCCGACGTCGATCGCATCGCGCGCCGCGTTGTAGATCCATCCGACCGGGACGACGTGCGGCGTGCCGTCCGCGCCGACCGTCGCGAGCCGTCCGAGTTGCCGCCCGCCGGTCAGATATAGACGCTCGACCTCCGTGAAGACGCTCATAGGTCAACCTTTCGGTTGTTGCGGCCCGGATAGGTTCGTGCAGCCGACCGGGTCCCAGACCAGCCGCCCGCGATCGATGCGAAGTGTCCTGCCCACGTGGCCGGACCTAGGTGTTGAAGCGTTGGAAGCCCATTCGAGGTTGTCGGGGAGGCGGGAGCGTGCCGAGCCCACCGCCCGGGGAAAGGCTTCCGGGGTCGTTACCGACGCCGAGTAGGCTGCGGGTGAGCTGCTGCCCGCTGTCGAGTAGGTCATCGAGCGCGCGTGAGGTGTGGACGCCCGTCACGACGGAGGCCGACGAGTCCTCCTGCACTGACTCGAGCATCGCGCGACGGAGCAGCTCTTTGATGAAGGAGGCCGTGACGCCGTCGGTCCGTTCGATGATCTCGGCGGTCTCGGTGTCGGTCAGGCGCAGCGGCACGGAACGGCTGTAAAGCGCGAGCAGCCGGCTCCGGGCGTCTGCGTCGGGCAGGTCGATCTGAATCGCGACATCCACCCGGCCCGGCCGCGCCGCCAGCGCCGGCTCGAGCAGGTCGGCTCGATTGGTCGTGAGCACGAACAGCAGATCCGCATCCGGGGCGGCGCCGTCCATCGCATCGAGCAGCTCGAACAGAACGGGGCTCGCCCCGGGTCCGAAGCTCCGGTCCTCAGCCACGAGGTCGACATCCTCAAGGACCATTGCCGCGGGCTGTAGGTCACGCGCGAGCTCGCTCGCCGAACCGATCGCGTGCAGCGCTCGGCCGGTCAGGATCAGGCGCGTATACCCCGACAGCTGGCCGATGAGATACCGGGTCGTGTGCGTCTTGCCGGTGCCCGGCGGGCCGTAGAGCAACAGCCCGCGCTTGAGGTGCTGGCCGGCACCGAGCAGCGCCTCGCGGTGCGCCGCGACCCCGAGCGCGTGTCGCTCCACCCGAGCCAGCACCGCGTCCGTCAGGACGACGTCATCGCGACCGGTCAGCGGGATGTCCCCAAACTCGAGGGTAACCCCACCCATCGGAGACAGGCCGACCTCGAGCACGTGCCCCCGATAGACGTTCAGCTGGCTGCGCAACTCCTCGAGTCGAGCGTGGACCGCTTGGGCCGCCTCGGTCGAGAGCCCGGCGATTTCCAGCCCGAGCGTTCGATCGTGCTCACCCGGGCCTCTCACCATCACCACGTAGCGGCCATTCGCGTCCGTGACCAGCAGCACCGCCAACTGCAGGCACGCCAGCATCGACCCGGGACCGTTCGGAAGATCGACCAGCGGCGGCGCAGACAGCCGCAGCGGCGGCATCCCATCTCCGGTGAGCAGCTGCTGCAAGGAGATCGAACCGAAGTGCGGCGGGATCGAGATCCCGTGTACATCAACCGTTCGCCCCGACTCGCCGGACCAGGCATCCAGCGCGGTCTGGAGATTGACCTGCTCGAACATCGCCAACGAACGCGTGACCACCGACCGCTCGAGCGCGGCCTCACTCAAGAAGTCGCCAACCAGCGCAGCGACCTCGTTGCGCTCTCGACTCCCCGCTGCATCAGAGTGCACCCATTCCAGAAACGACCGGAACGCAGCCGCGAACTCGCGAGCCTCGGAATCCGACGGAGCGGTCACACCCCCAAGCCTACGCTTCAACCCCCAAGCCACCCAATTGCTCGAGACCGCACGTGAGGGTCTCGGGGCTCCTAGCCGGCTTGGGTTTATGGGGCCTCGGTCGCTTCGGCGCGGGGATAGACGGTCACGACGGTTTGCATGAGCAGGTGGTTGGGGACGCGGATCGAGCGTCCGTCTCCAGTGTCGAGGACGGTGCTGATGTTCTCGATCGCGGTGACGCGGCCGCGCACGTCGCCAAATCCGATCTCTTGGCCGATGGTGTAGTCGTGGCGGAGGTATCGTCCGGCGCTGAGAGCTCGCGCTGCGTCGCGGCCGCCAAGCCCGAAGGCTAGGGCCAGTGTTGCTGCCGCTC
>JALYXK010000182.1 GCA_030947145.1 Actinomycetota bacterium | reverse complement strand
CCGGGTCGTCGTAGGGGATGCGCGAGAGATCGATCAGCTCCCCCCGGGTGCGGGCGATCATCTCGACGCTGCGTTCGACCGCCGAGAGCATCCCCAGTCCGAGCAGGTCGATCTTCAGGAAGCCGGCATCCGAGCACGAGTCCTTGTCCCATTGGACGATCTGGCGACCCTCCATCGCCGCCGGGACGATCGGGCAGCAGTCGATCAGTGGCCGGGTGGAGACGATCATGCCGCCGGAGTGCTGAGAGAGATGCCGCGGCAGGCCGTGGGCCTCGGCGGCCAGGCGGGCCAGCCAGGCCCAGCGCGGTCCCGCCCCGCGCGGTCCCGCCCCGTGCGGCGAGGAGATCCCCGCGCCCGGGCGGCCGACGTCCCGCCGCGGATCGGGATCGGGCGGCCGGGGATCGCGGAAATCCCACTCCCCGCTCCCCCGGCCCCGCTCGCCGGCGTCGGCCCCCGGCCCCGCCCCGGCCCCGGCGAACTCCTCGCCCAGGTCGACCCCGAACGCGCTCTCGATATCCCGCACCACATTGCGCGCATCCCAGCCCTCGCTCCCCCGGGCGACTCGCTCGATCTCCCCCGGCGGCAGCCCGAGGGCCTTGCCGAGCTCGCGGATCGCCCCGCGCGCCCGGTAGGTCGGGAACGCCGCGACCAGCGCCGAGCGGTCGTGGCCATATCGCTCGTGCACGCGCGGGATCAGCACCTCCCTGATGTCCCGGGGGAAATCGAGGTCGATGTCCGGCAGCGAGGTCAGCTCCTCGTTCAGGAATCGCCCGATCAGCAGCTCGTTGGCGATCGGATCGACGTGCGAGAGACCGGTCAGGTAGCAGACGATCGAGGACACGCTCGAGCCGCGCCCCCGCCCCGGTGGCAGCAGTGCGCGGGCCCCGCTGGCGCCTCGCACCTCCACAGCGACCTCGCGGGCGAGCTCGAGCAGATCGTGGTGCAGCACGAAGAAACCGGCCAGACTCAGCTTCTCGATGATTCGCAGCTCTTCCCCCAACCGCGAGGCGGCCGTAGCGCGCACATCCGGGGGCGCACGTTCGTAGCGCTCGTGCAGGCGCGCGTGCGAGAGCTCCGACAGCTTGCGCAGCGCCTCGACATCCTCGGACCCCGGATAGCGGTAGCCGAGATCGTTCGATAAATCAAAACGCAGACGGTCGGCCAGGTTCGCCGCTTCCGCCACCGCCTCCGGGTATTCGGGAAACCGGGCCACCATCGCCGCCGGCGAGGCGAGCACATGGCAGAAGTTCCCGCGCCGTTCGGGCTCGGTGCCGTCGAGCGTGGAGTGCAGGCGGATGGCCACGAACGCGTCCTGCAGCGGCGCTCGCGAACGGGCGTGCGCGTGCACATCGCCGGTGGCCACGCAGGGGACGCCGAGACGACCCGCGAGTCCCGCCAGCCGCCGATTGCGGGCGCGATCATCGCGCAGGAACGGCCGCTGGAGCTCGATTCTCAGCCGATCGCGACCAAAGGCTTCGAGCAGCCGCCGCAGCGTGGGCTCGTCCTGGACGCCGCGCAGCGCACAACCGCTGAGACAGACAAGACCTTCGGCGTGATCGAGCACCAGGTTCAGCGAGACCCACGGCTGACCCGGTGGCCCCGGCCGCTCGCGCGTGTGCGAGTGCGCTCGGGTGAGGATCCGGCACAGGTTCCTCCAGCCCCGCTCATCCTGCACCAGCAGCGTCAGATGTCGCCCATCCTCGAGGTCCACCTCGGCGCCGTGGATCGGCCGTAACCCGAGCGCGCGGGCACAGACGGCGAACTCCATCGAGCCCGAAACCGTGTTGTGGTCGGTCAGCGCCAGCGCCTGATAGCCCAACTCGAGCGCCGCCGGAACGAGCTCATCAGGCAGGGACGCCCCATCGAGGAACGAGAACGCGGAGTGGGAGTGGAGCTCGACATACAAGACCGAACGTATGTTCGCATCGTTCCCGGACAAAGTCCATCTTGACAAATTATTAGTGGCTGCTAATTTACACCTCAGTTAGTACCCACTAAGAAAGGTCTGAGATGTCTCAACCCACCGATTCACGCCGCCGGGGCTGGACCCTGGCGATCGTCTCCATCGGACTGTTCATGGTGGTGCTCGACAACCTCGTGGTCAACGTCGCGCTGCCGAGCATCCGCCACGACTTCGGCGCCTCGATCCAGGCGCTGGAATGGACGGTCAGCGCTTACGTGCTCGCCTACGCGGTGCTGCTCCTGACCGGCGCGGCGCTCGGCGACCGGTTCGGGCGCAAGCGGATTTTCATCGCCGGGACCGCTCTGTTCACCGCCGCCTCGGCCGCGGCCGCGCTCGCGCCGAGCGCGGGCACCCTGATCGCCGCGCGAGCGGCGCAGGGAATCGGTGCGGCGATCGCTACGCCGCTGACCCTGACCCTGCTCGCCGAGGCCTTCCCGCCCGAGCAGAGGGGTCTGGCGCTCGGCGTGTGGTCGGCGATCAGCGGCGTGGCCGTCGCCCTCGGACCGCTCGTCGGCGGCGCGGTCATCCAGCTGAGCTCATGGCACTGGATCTTCTGGATCAACGTGCCGATCGGACTGGTGCTGGTACCGCTCGCGGCGGTCAAGCTCCGTGAGAGCCATGGGCCCGTCCGGAAGCTGGATCTCCCGGGTCTCGGGCTGGCCTCGAGCGGATTGTTCGGACTGGTCTTCGGGCTGGTCCGGTCGCAGTCGCTGGGCTGGGGCAACGCCCAGGTGCTGATCTCCCTGATCGCCGGCGCGATCCTGATCGTGGCCTTCATCGCCTACGAGCTGCGGGCGGCCGAACCGATGCTCCCTTTGAGCTTCTTCGCCGACCGCGGGTTTGCCGTGACCAACGTCGTGTCGCTGGCGATGTACTTCGGGATGTTCGGATCGATCTTCTTCCTCAGCCAGTTCCTGCAGAACGTGCTCCACAACACCCCGCTGCAGGCCGGCGTCAAGCTGCTGGTCTGGACCGGCGCGACCATGGTCGTCTCTCCGCTGGCGGGCTTCTACTCCGAGCGGTTCGGCAGCCGGCCGTTCATGGCCGCCGGGCTCGGCCTCCAGGCGATCGGGCTCGGCTGGCTGGCGCTCATCGTGGGAACCGATACCAGCTACGCCGGCATGATCGCGCCGTTCATCCTGGCCGGCAGCGGCATGGCGCTGGTGTTCGCCCCGTCCGCCAATGCGGTCCTGGCCTCGGTGCGCCCCGAGCAGGCCGGCCAGGCCTCCGGAGCCACGAACGCGATCCGCGAGCTCGGCGGCGTGCTCGGCATCTCGGTGCTGGCCACGGTGTTCACCAGCCAGGGCAGCTACGCCTCGCCCCAGGCATACGTGAGCGGCCTCGGGCCGGCGCTGTGGGTCGGCGTGGCGGTCCTGGCCGGCGGGGCGCTGCTCGCCGCCGTGCTGCCGTTCAGCACGCGGGCCGCGGCGGCGGGTCAGGTCGCGCAGGCGGCGGGAGAGTCGCTCTCGGCCGAGC
>JALYXK010000143.1 GCA_030947145.1 Actinomycetota bacterium | reverse complement strand
GACCTGCACCCCGAACGGCATCTCGGCCAGTAAAGAGACTTGCGCCAGCGCGGCGTCGGGGGCTCTGGCACCCCCCCCGAGAATTCGCGCCAGCGAATTCTCGCTAGCGCCGAAGGCGCCATTCTCGGGGGAGATGCCGGACCCCTCATCGGAAAGCAGGGACACCTCGGGCTCGCTGCCGACCCGCGGATCGTGGGCGCCGGAGGTGATGTCGGTGTAGGAGGTCCGCCGCCAGCGCAGATCGAGGTCGCGGTCGAAGTCCGCCGCGCCCAGGGGGGCCGGCGCGGCCGGCTCGTCGCGCCAGGCCCCCGGAGCGGTCAGGGTCGCGGCCTCCACGGCGATGGCACCGGGCGCTGCCTCGGCCAGCCCGCGCAGGCGGGTGTACACCGCGGCGTCGTCAGGCACGAACCGGCCCGCGGCGGCGATTGTGCCGTCCTCGCCGCGGGCGAACAGCAGCCGGCCGAGGGCTGAATGGCGGCTGTCGTAGGAGCCGGCCCACCAAACCACAGCCTGGTGGCGGGCGCGGGTCAGGGCGACGTAGGCCAGCCGGAGGTCCTCGCCGCGCTGCTCGAGCACGTACTGCGTGCGGTGGCGGACATAGTCGCCTCCTTCCAGCGAGACGTCGATCGTGCGCCGGTCGCCGGCGTCGGGATCGTGGAAGAAGACCGGGCGCTCGCCCTCGGGGATGTAACCCGGTTCCCACAGGAAGGGGAGGTGCACGATCGGGAACTCGAGGCCCTTGCTGCGGTGGACCGTCAGTACCTGCACCGCCTCGGCGTCGCACTCGAGCCGCCGGCTGCGCTCCTCGTCGCCGGTGTCGTCCTTGGCCTCGGCGATCCGCCGCCGCAGCCAACCGGCCAGCGCGGTGCTGCCAAGCTGGTCGCGGGCGGCTTGGGCATGGAGCAGCTGGCCGACATGGCGCAGGTCGGTCAGCCGCCGCTCGCCGTCGACCTCGGCCAGGATCCGGCGGGGCAGCCCCTCGAGCGCGGTGATCAGCTCGATCAGCGAGGCGACGCCGCCCCAGCGCATGACCCGGGCCCAATCGTGCAGCCGCTGGTGGACGTCCTCCCAGGCCCGTTCGTCGGCGGCGGCGACTTGCTCGGCGCTCCAGCCCAGGAAGCAGGTCAACGCGGCCGAATGCGCCCGGACGCTCGAGGCGGGACGCTCGATCGCCTCCAGCAGACGGAGCCACTCACGGGCGGGCTCGGTCGCGAAGACGCTGCCCGCGCCGTTGATCACCGCGGGCACGCCGGCGGCGTCGAGCGCCTCGCGAACCTGCGCCGCGTGGCGGTTGGTCGGGACCAGCACCGCGATGTGCCCTGGACGAACGCGCTCGCGGTGGATCGGCGTACCCCCGTCGGAGCGATTCTCGAGCTCGGCTCCGGACGACAACAGCTCGACGATCTCGGCGGCGACGTCGCGGGCAATGTGCGCGCGGGCCGAGGGCTTGGTCGCGTACCCGTGACGGGTCTGCTCCACCGACTCGCGGTCAACAACGCGGATCCGCAGGGGGGCGCCGGCGGGGGCGCCCAGCAGCCGCGGCGCGCGGTTGGCGGGGGCGGCCTTGACCCGGCGATAGGCGATCCCCTCATGCCCGAGCCTGGCGCCGGCAAACAGCGCGTCGTAGGCGTCGATCAGTCCCTGATCGCTGCGCCAGTTGACGCGGAGCGTTGCCCGCGAGCCGGCCTCGCGGGCGGCCTCCAGATATGAGTAGACGTCGGCTCCGCGGAAGGCGTAGATCGCCTGCTTGGGATCGGCGATCAGGATCAGCGCCCGGTCCGCAGCGCCGAACGCGCGCCGCATGATGTTCCACTGCACCGGATCGGTGTCCTGGAACTCGTCGACCAGCACGACGTCGTACCGGGCCCGCAGGCGCGCCGCGGTGGTGGGCCCGTCGCGACCGGCCAGCGCCGCATCGAGGCGGGTCAGCAGGTCGTCGTAGGTCATCACCGACATCCGTCGCTTGCGTCGCTCGAGCTCGGCCCGGGCGGCCTCCGCCAGCCGGCCGCGCATCTGGGGCGCCTCGCCTCCCGCGCTGACGATCTCCGCCGCCGGGTTCTCGATCGCCACCCGGGCGATCTCGACCGCCTGAGCGAACGGCAGGGTGACCCCCTCGGCGCGGTGAAACCGGCGCACGTAGAGGTCGTCGATCACATCGGCGGCCAGCTCGCGCAGGTCCTCGACGAAGGTGATGTCGGGCTCGAGATCGGCGGCGATCCCCAGGCCGACCAGCACCTCCTGGCAGAAGCCGTGCGTAGTGGCGATCGTCGCGGCGTCGAAGTCGGCGATCGCCCGGGCCAGCCGATCGCGGCGGATCCGTACCAGCTCGGGCGGCTCGCCGGCGAACAGCTCCACGACCGGATCCGGCTCGGGGGGGTCGAACCCGGCCAGCACGTGCTCGAGCCCCGCGCGCACGCAGACCAGGCGGTCCCTGACGCGCTCGCGCAGCTCGCCGGTGGCCATCCGGGTAAACGTCACCAGCAGCAATCGCTCGAGTGGCATGCCCTGGGCCACGTAGCGGGCGCTCAGGGCAGCGATCGTGTACGTCTTGCCGGTACCGGCGCTGGCCTCGAGCACCGAGATCCCGGTCGGCAGCGGGCCGGCCAGGTCGAACTCCAGCGCCTCGAAGCTCTCGGTCACGGCCTGGGCTCCTGGCGCCCCGGTGGGCTCGGTCACGACGCCGGCTCCTCGAACTCGAGCAGTCCGTCCCACATCCGGCAGGCCAAGCGGCCGAAGCGGCTGTTCTCGCTCGGGTCCCAGCCGGCGCCGTGCTCGCCGGCCGCGGGTGGCTCATCGAGCACCTCCGCCAGCGTGCGCACGCCCCCGAGCGCCAACTGGTGCTCGAGCTCGCGGTCCTCCTGGTCGTAATTCCACTTCGACGCCCATTCCTCGTCGGCCGCCGCCTCGGGGTCGACCTGATCGGCGATCGCCTGCGCGTAAGCGGCCGAGCTCTTGCAGAAGATCGGCAGCGGCTCGCGCATCCCGCGCGCGTAGAGGTCGAGCAGAGCCAGCAGCTGCTCGGCCGCGACGGTACGGCGAGCCTCAGCATCGGCGCCGAGCGGGCGGATCCGCCGGATCGCCACCTCCGATCCGCGCCCGCGCCCCACGGTGGCCGCGGTGAAAGCGCGCTCGGGCGCCTCGGCGCTCAGCGCCAGCAGCCTCACCCAGGCGACGAGCCGATGCCGGGGCGAGAGCCGCGAGAACGTGCTGCTCAGCAGCGTTCCGCCGCTGACGCCGGGGACGGTGCCGGTCAGCGTGCGCCCCCCGGGCAGGACGATATGGACGTCGACCGGGCCGACGGGCCGGAGCGGGTCGATCAGTTTCTGCGCCTCGGCGGCGATCGCGTCGACCAACGGGTAAACGTCTTTCACCACCGGCTGCCCGAGCACCCCGGGTGGCAGCGTCCCCCGCGCGACCTCGGCCAGCAGCGCGGCGCGGCCGTCGACCCCGCCCAGCCGCGCGTCCAGCAGCCGCTGCCCGACCCCCCAGCGCTGCAGCCCATCGAGCTGCACCGAGAGCGCGTCCTGTAGTTCGTCGGAGCGATCGCTGAGGCTGATCGACAACCTGACGCGAAGGAAAGCGCGGACGGGGTGCGAGACGAAGCGGATCAGGTCCTCGAGCTCGAACGTCGTCGTATCCAGCGGAGGGAGCGGCCCGCTGAGGAACGGAGCGGTGGGGCGGCGAGGCGCGAGCAGCGCCCGGGCTCCCTCGAGCGTGACCGGATCGAAGCTCCACCGCGTCCCGGCCACGAGCGCGCCGTCGGCGAAGTTGCGCGGATCGAACGGCTGCAGCGGGTGGTGGACGAGCACCTGAGCGCGGGCGGAGCTCTCGCCGGCGCGGGCCGTGGCGTCGATTACGTCGAGGAGCTCGCCGACCGGCACCGCGGGGGGCTGCTCGGCGTTGGTGCGCTCGTCGTGGCCGGTGTAGCTGACGATCAGGCGCTCGCCGGAGGCCAGCAAGGCGTCGAGCAGCAGCTGGCGGTCCTCGCTGCGCGGATCGCGCTCGCCGACCTGGGGGGCCTCGAGCATCACGTCGTCGCCGTCGCGCGGGGCTTTGCGCGGGAAGGCGCCGTCGTCCAGGCCGAGCAGGCAGACGATCCGGTGGGGCACCGAGCGCATCGGCACCAGCGTGCAGATGGTTAGATGGCCGGTGCGGAAGTTGGCGCGAGTCGGGCGGCCCTGCAGGCGCTCGGCCATCAGCGCCCGGACCTCGGTGAGCTCAAGCTGGGGCCCCGCAGGGTCTCTCGCACCCGCCCCGGGAATTCGCCCCAGCGAATTCTCGCCAGCGCCGAAGGCCTGATTCTCGCCAAGGCCGAAGGCCCCGGCTTCGTCGACCAGCTCGTCCAGCAGCCGCTGGAGCTGTGCGCGCTGCCACTCCTCGCGACGGCCGGGGCGGGTCAGCGCATCGGCGGCGGCGGCGATCGCTCCCGCCCAGTGGGCCACGGATTGCGGAGCGCTCAGCGCGTCCAGGGCATGGCCGAGCCGGGCGATCAGCTCGGCGAACCGCCCGGCCAGGTCGATCGAGCCGCTGTCGACGTCGTCCAGCGGGAGCACGTCGGCGAACAGCCGCTGGTCGTCCTCGGTCATGCTCACGCCGAGCAGCACCCGGTCCAGTCCGGCGCGCCAGGTTCCGCTGTGGACCGACTCGAGCTTGAACGGGGCGCGGTGCGCGGCATCGAGTCCCCAGCGAATCCCCGTGTCGCCGACCCAGCCCTGGAGGCGGCCGAGATCGTCGTCGTCGAGGCGGAAGCGCCGGCGGACCGGATCGCGGTCGGCGAAGTCGAGCACCTGCGAGGCGGTCAGCCGCTGCCCGGCCAGCTCGAGCAGCTCGGCCACCACGCCGAGCACCGGGTTGGTCTGGCGCAGCGAGCGGTCGGCCAGGCGGACGCGCAGATCGACCGGTCGCATCGCCGCCCGCAGCCGGTCCTCGTCAGGCGCGGTCTCCGCGCTCACCTCGCCGGCGCCGAACGTGGCCTGGATCAGGGGGGCGAACGCCTCGATGTCGGGAC
>JALYXK010000131.1 GCA_030947145.1 Actinomycetota bacterium | reverse complement strand
CTTCTCGCTGGGCAGCTCCCAAGATCCCAGTCGCCCGCGGATCGTGTGCTCGCAGACCGGACAGAACGAGGCCTGGGTGTGGCGCATGCGGCAATCAGCGAACGGACGAAAGATCCCGAGCTGATGCTGGCCGGCGCCCTCGAACAGCCCGACGTCCTGGACGGTGACGCCGCTGGCCAGCGGCTCGGTGCTCGGATCGTCGGGCGCGGGCGACCGCGCGATCTTCGGCGCAGTGGCCGGTGACGGAGTGGTCGGCTTGATGAACGAGGCCCACACCTGGTGCTCGGTGACCGACTCGACCGCGAGCGCGGCTTTGCTGGAGGCGGTGGTGATGTTCGGCGTCGTCACCGTCACGCCCGCCGGAGCACCCGGTGTCCCGTCGGTTTCGTATTCGTCGCCGAGATCGAAGGCGGAGTGGCCGAGCTCGTGCAGCGCGGTCCGCTCCCAACCGGGCTCGACGGTGAACCAGGCGACGCTGCGCGACGGGCCGCCCGCCACGGCTACAGACGGTGACGCCATCCCGGCGTGACCGACGTTGTTGACGATCACCAGCGGGTGATAGGGCATTCCGCTCAGCAGGCCGGTCGCCTCGATCGCCGCCACGACGCCGGCATCGTCGCCGTCGACGGCCCGCGGCATGCCCTTTCCCTTTGCGTCCTGGGTGGCGCAGAAGTGCACTTTGAACCTGGTGTTGATCGGTCCCTGGCCGGGGCCGCACTGGACCGTCAGGTTGGTGGCGCTGACTGCCGAGACGGCCTCCAAGCGCAGCACGTTGATGATCATCGCGTAGGTATCGAACGGGCGGGTCTGCCGGATGATGAGATCGAATGAGTTGCACGCGGCTCGGAACGCTCCGAGTTCGCTCGCGGTGAATCCCTCGGAGACGAGCACGATGTTGAACATCGCCCGGAAGCTGGTGAGGATCGAGCCCGGCTGGGGGATCAGCAGGTCGGTCAAGGTCCGATCACCTGCGCGCGGGTGGCGCGGCCGAGCTCCGCAGCGGCGCCGTCGCCGGGTGCCCCGACGATCACCAGGACGGCGCCGTTCGGCAGGTCAGGCACCGGGATCGACGCCATGCCGGTGGCGGCTGACGCCCCCGAGGCGAAGTCGCCGGCGAAGCCGGGGTCACTGGGCGCCTCGCGCTCGAGCCCGAACGGGTCGTGCAGGAACTGCCGCCACAGCGGCCGATCGCCGAGATCGCGCCACTCGACCCACCACCCGCTGGCCCCGGGCACGTCGTCGCGCGTGTCGGTCGGCAGGGCCGGGCCACCCGAGGGCAGCCCGAAGAGGAAGTTGACCACCGGCGCCGCGGCGGAATCGAAGCTCCACCCGGTCTCGATGACCCCAGCGGGGGCAAGCTCGGTGGTGAGCGCCTCGAGCGCGCGCCAGGTCGGCTGGTCGACGATCTCGGTCCGGGGGACACCGACGGCGTCCTGGAAGTCTCCGACCGCGGTCGTGGTGGCCGGATCGAACGCGCTGGTGATCGGCGGCGGCGCCACGACCCCGCTGAATCCGAGCAGATCCTGCACGGTGCGGACCGGCGGCCCCGTCATCGGGGCGCTGCCCCTGCCCGGCTCCAGCGTCGCGAAGGACGTGAACGCGAGCAGGCGCGCCCACGTCTCGGAGTCGAGCGTGGCATCCGCCGGCAGCCCCTGGGCGCCACGGAACGAGGCCAGTGCCGCCGCCGTCAGCGGTCCGACGACGCCGTCGAGCGCCAGGCCCCCGCCGGGAACCGCCGCGTTCAGCAGCGCCTGGGCCAGCACGAGCGGCCCCGCCACGGCCTCGCTCAGGCTGGCCGGCAGCCCCGCGAGTCCGGCGCCGCCATCGGGATCGAGCACCGGCGGATACGACGGGTTCTGCGGGACCGCCGGCGTGCCCGGCGCGCCAGAGCCGACCGCACCACCGTTGGGGCCCACCACGCCGCCAGCCGGACCACCGCCGCCCGGACCACCCCCACCCAAGGCTCCGTCGACCCCGCCGGCCCCCGGCCACAGCTCAATGATCTCCAGGAACACCGGCCGCCGCGTGCTCTGGGGTACCAGCACCGGTCGCAGCTCCAGCCGCGAGCGGTCGATGACCCGATCGGTGTCGAGCAGCGACTCGGGCACGGAAACACGCTGCAGCGCCCGGTCGCCTCCGACTGGACCATCGCGCATCCCCGTATCCGCACTTACCACCACCCCGTCGCCGATCGCACCAATCGTCGCCTGTTCGAGGGCAAAGCGCCCCGCGTCGACCAGCGCGCTCAGGTCTCGTGATCCCCCGATGGGCTCCAGTTGCCAGATCGGGTCGGCCGGCAGCAGCTCGTCTTCCCGGACCACGATCCGGAGCTGGTCGCCGGGCGCGTGACACACCACGGTCCCCGCCCACAGCAGTGTGTCGGGGTCCGAGCCGATCGGGTCGGGGAGCACGTCCGAGGAGCTCGGCGCGTCGTTCCACCCGAGGTCGCCGGTGAGAACCGGATCGCGTTGCTGGACCTTGACCGTGATTTCGTTGCGCTCGGGCCCGGCAGGACCGATTCCGGCGACCACCAGCGGGTGCCGGCGCCCGTCGGCCGGATCGCTGAGGATGGTCACGGAGCGCTCCGGGAGCAGCTGGGCGACGTCGGCGACGGCGGGGGCCGACAGCTCGCAGTCGGGTAGCGAGCAGGGCTGATAGCGGCACAGGGCGAGACGCACGAACGGCCCGTAGGTCCGCGGCAGGTCGATCCGTACGTCGGCGAACCAGAGGTCGCGATCCGGGTCGTAGTGGACCGCGAATGCGGCGACATCGACGACGTTGCCGTCCGGCAGGCTCAGCCCCCTGGCCTCGCTCACCCGGTCGGGAAAATGATCCACGCTCAACCGCTGGCTCGGGTCCGGGCGCGTGGACCAGATCGGATCAAGCCCCCACTGGCTGAAGTAGGTCCCCTTGCGCTCGGCGTCGGTCGCCTCGGTCGGCGAGGCCCAGGTCGCGACCCCGAGCAGCTCGCCTTCGCCCGAGGACCACCACGGACGCTCGAGCAGGATCCGCAGCAGGCCGCCCTCGCGCACGCTGGTGGTCGAGCCCGCTCCGCGCGTGCGCGCCCAGCGCAGCGCCGGCACGACGTAGCGGATCCGTGGCGCGGCGGGCCGGGTGGAGCTCGGCACGTCGACCACCGTCGGAGGGCCGGCTCGCTCGACGTCGGTTCCGGCCGGGAAGCACTCGCGGAAGCGGCTGGTGGCGGTGGGTGAGTAGGTGACGCGGCGGTGACGCGTGTCGGCAAAGTGGTGGCGGACCGCGTGGCGTTCCTCGGCGATCAGCCGGCCCAGGGGCTGTCCGACCTCGGCCAGCCAGATCAGGTCCTGGTCGGGGAGGTAGCGGCCCGCGGGCAGCTCGGGCTTCGGCCCCCGGACCAGGTGATCATCGAGCGTGTCGAGGCGCAGCTCGTCGATCGTGGCATGGCGCACCTGGGTGCCGGGCGGCCCCGAGCCCGGCACGTCGACGGGATCGCTCCACACGGCGGCGATGTCGACGCGGGCCGTGCTGGCGCCGTGCAGCCGCAGCACGCCGAGCAGATATGCGTCGACGGCGCCCGGGTCCCGCCAGGCCCGCATCGGCGAGTAGCCGCCGGGCGCCTCGGTCTCCAGCGTCGTCAGGTAGCGGTCGGCGCCGGCGTCGTCCGGGAGGATCTGCGGCGCCGCGAGCGGGCGCTGTACCGCGTGGACCAGCTCAAGTGTGCGCGGTGGGGTGAGCATCCGGTGGCGGCCGTCGAGCGCCAGCTGCGTCAGCGCTCCGCGCCACGCGACCACATCGGAGAGCAGGATGCCCTGGTCTGGATCGGCAACGTCCGCGAGCGCCTGCTGTTCGAGCTCGATCAGCGACTGCCCGATCCAGTCCCACACCCCGAGCGTGCCGAGCTGGCCGGCCGGGAAGCCCGAGCTCAGCTGGAGCGTGCACCGGCCCGCCTTGGGCAGCCTGACCGTGAGCAGGCGAGCCTCGGGATCCCACTCCGCGCCTTCGCCCTCCTGGAGCTCGATCCGCAGCGATCTGACGTCGGGCCAGGTACCGGTGCTCGGAACGCTGAGCAACCCCGGGGACCGGGGATAGGCGTCCGGGTCGACGATCGGCTGCAGTCCCGCCGGCCCCGCCACGGTAACGGCGTCCGGGGGCAGGCCGGGCGCGCCTGAGACGACCACGCGCTCGGCGAGCGGATCGGCGAGGTAGGGAACCGGGCAGCTCGCGGCGGGCACCACCGGGTGCGGCGTGCCGGGAAGCTCTGCGGCGTCGCGCTCGCTGAGCATCGTGTAGGTCGCGGGGTCCGAGCGCACCCCGGCCGGCCCGTCGAGCATCCCATGACGCTCGACCAGGTCGACCGAGGCGCGTGGGGGCAGCACATGCCGGTCGCTCCGCTCGGCGGTGATCAGCCCGTCGTCGGCGTCCGTCGCGTTGCGGCTCCTGATCACCATCCGCTCAAGCGACGCGCCAAGGTCGCCGCTGAGGTCGGTGCGCGGCACCAGGATCGGCGCGGCGATCGGCTCGTAGCGGTGGTACACGAGACCGTCGCCGGTGACCGGCAGCGCCTGATCGCCCGGCGGCGCGGCATCCGGATTCACCGACCGACCGGCGAGGTCGACGGCTCTGGCCCGCACGCGGTAGCGATCGCCGAACCGCAGTCGGGGCAGCGTCCTGGGCACGACCGCGTAGTCGCTGGTCAACTTGAACGGCGTCACCGGCTGATCCGCCGGCTCGGGGTCGACCGCCTTGCCGGGGTCGGCGTCCCGGTTGAGCGGTTGCCCGGGCCGCGGGACGCTGAGACTCCAGCCGTTCCAACGGGCCACGCGCTCGTGAGCGTAGATGTCGCCGTCGCTCGGCGGGAGGGTCGGATCGACGCTGGGGGGATCCGGCGGCCGGGTGGGATCCTGGGCGGGGGCGGTGACCGCGAGATGGACATAACCCTCCTCATCGCCGACCGCCAGCACCGCCGCGCTGTCGCCCTCGCCGACGGTGTACGTCGCGCTGCGCCGATGCAGCGAATGCCAGCTGTCCGACACGGCGGACCAGATGTCGATTCGATACCCCAACACCAAGTCGACGGCTCGCAGCGGCTGGACGCCCGCGCCGTCACCCTGCACGAGGGCGTCCTCGATCGCCCGACCGCGCTCGAGTGCGCGTTTGAGTGCGCTGGCCCGGTCGTTGGCGAGCAGCTGCAGCCCGCCTGAGCGAAGCGCCGGTAGGCCGTCACCGTCCGCCGGGACCTCGGCGGCCACCGCGAGCGCGTGCAACGCGCTGTCGGGGTCGACCTCCGCGAGCGTGAACGCCGCCGGCAGGCGAAGCAGCCCCGAGTCGACGTCGCCCGCCAGGTGCGGCGTCGACGCGGCCAGGAAGGTGGTCGGCCGGGAGGAGCCGTCGAGGCTGAGGTGGCAGGCGACGGGGACCGAGAACAGGCTCGTGGGGGTGCTCCAGCCGGAGTCGGGCACGAGCTCGCCGGCCGTCAGCGGCAGCTCGGCCGCGGATCCCACGGCCGCCTGGCCGCCCACCGCGTCCAGCGGCAGCTCGAGATCGAACACGAGCCCGAGCGCCCGCTCCAGCTGTGGGTAGGACCGGAGCGCGCCGAGGGCGCCATGGAAGTCCAGCAGGGCGGACAGCTCCGCGGGGGAGGAGGGAAGCGGGGGGCGCCCGAACGCGGTCGGCTGGCTGTGGAACAGGTGAAACTGCTCGACCATGGCGAGCCGATCGCTCGGGCTGGGAGGATCGGTGCTCGCGGCCCGGGCGCGACCGGGCGCGTCGTCCTCGCGCTGCGCTTGCCACGCCTGCTCGCGCAGCCGCTGACGCACGGCCGGCCCGTAGGGTTCGTGCGCGGGTGCTCGCGCGTAGGGTTCGGTGAGCGTTTGCCACTGACGCTCCCACGTGGCTCCGCCGAACGTGGCCTGCCCCCCGGCCTTACCGTAGGTGTCGGCGAGCGACGCGACGGCGACATCGGCGGGGTAGGAGACGATCAGCCGCTGGTCGTAATCGGGGAGGGTGTACGGCTCCACGCGCGCGCCGCCGGAGAAGATGCCCTTCCACAGATCGAGGCGTAGCGCACCGGTCGGCAGCGTGAGCACTTCCGGGGCCGCCGTCCCGAGCGTCAGGGACACGCTGGCGCCGGCGGCGATCCACGCCGTCCAGTCCTGCCAGTCGAGGAAGTCGGCGAGCCGCTGCGCGCCCTGCAGCCGCGGGAGCACCACGACGGAGACTCGGAGGATCCCGCGGTCGGGATCGGCGCCCTCCGGGAGCGCCAGTAGGGTGATCGTCGCCGACGGTGTCATCGCTCTAGGCGAAGGCCTCGGCGTAGCTGGTCCAGGCGCCCGGGCTGACCAGTTGCGCCATGCGCGGGTCACCCGCGCTGCCGCCGAAGCTCCGCTCGACCGACAGCGTCACCCCCTTGGAGAAGCAGGCGACGTGCACGCTCACGGTCATCTCGGCGCGCCCGAACGCCTTGCCGTCCTTGTAGCCGAGGGTCAGGTTGAAGTCGACGCAGACCGAAACCAGTCCGAGCACGCACACCTCGCCGTGGATGTCGACGAAGCCGTCGAGCTCGGTGGAGCTGGCGGTGAGCTTGAAGTAGATGCCCGCCATCACGCTCACGCCGCCGCTCGCCACCCCGATGTCGAGCGAGAACTCGCCGCCGAACTCGAGCGACGCCTCGAGCGCGATGGGACCGCTGGCGTCGACGGTGACGTGCACGAAGCCACCGCCGCCGAACAGGCTGACCGTCAACAGGAACGGGTGGTCTCGGGACGCGAAGGAGAAGTCGAGCTGCGGGCGGCCAGTCAGGAAGGGAAGCTGGAGCCCGGCGCCCAACGACACGTGCTCCAGGCTGAACACTCCGACGCTGAGGGAGGGAAGCCCGATGCTGTAGGCGACGTCGAGGCCGGTCGGCGTGACGTTGATCGACGGCCCGTCGTCGCCGAACAGGCCGGGGGGGATCACGTCGGCGAGCGTGTTGACGAACGAGAGCGCTCCGGTGAAGGTGATCGCCCTCTGGCCCGGGTCCTGCTTCAGGGACACGTTCGTGTCGGTCTTCTGGCCGGTCACCGAGGTGAAGGTGAAGCTCGAGAAGCTGACGCTGATCACGTCGGCGAGCTCAATGTCGAAGTCGTTGATCGAACCTTTGAAGGTGCTGGTCGGGGGGGCGGGCGTGGTGCCCGGCAGGGGCAGCGGCTGCACGATCCTGCCGGTCACGTTCAGCGTGCTGCCGTGGGACCTGAAGATCAGGAGATCGTGCAGCGGGGCAGTCCAGGTGAGCGAGGTGACGCTCTGCTTGCCGCCCCCGGGAAGCGACTCGATCACCGTGTTGCAGGTCGGCGCCGCCCCCGCGTCGATCAGCCCACCGCCGGGTTGGAGCAGATCCTTGAGCGAGATCACCCCGAACATCGAGGCGTCGGGAGCACTGAACACCGCGGCGGGCGACATCATCCCGACCGCCGCGTCCGACAGCGGGCCGCTGACAATGCCGCTGGCGCGGCCCAGGCCGGTGACGCTCAGGTTCGGCGTCGCCAGCCCCCCGGCGCGGTCGGCGGCGAAGCTGACGGGCGATGAGTTGATCAGCTCGGCGAACACCCCGGCATGGGGATCGAGGCCGGAGGCCAGGTAATCGCTGTAGAGCTTGACCGCGACGGTGTCACTGCCACCGAGCAGCGCGTGCAGCGCGTCGACCCTGACCTCGGCGTGCTCGAGCACCGGCAGGAACGACCCGCCGTTGAGTTGAACGTCGAAATGCAACGCCTGCGTGCTGAGCACCGCGTCGCGCCGGCCCGCCTGACTGGAGGGCGCAAACGCGAGCGGACGGTCAGGCACCGGGCAGCGCCGGCGCGCGTCGTCGGCGACGTATGCCGTCTGGACCGCCTGCAGGTTCGCCGGGGCGCTCGGTCCGGTCGAGTCTTCGTCGGGCACGAAGATCAGAGCTGCGTCGAAGCGGGCGGTCTCCCCGTCGGAGTCCACGCCGATCAGCTGAAACGGGAACGGCTCGCCGTCCTGCGTCAGCGCCCAGACCGATCCGCCGGTGCCTGGTACGTCGGGGCTCGCCCCGTTGGTCCCGGTGTCGCCGGGATTGAGGAGGTGGGGGGTGACGACGGTGGCGAGCCGGATCGCCTGCGCGAGCGGGTTCTCGCGCCCGCCGTTGAGATAACCCGCGGGGTCATAGGAGCGCTCGCGCTGGCGGACGAGGACGTAGGAGTACTCGCGCAGCCGCGCCACCGGAGCGCCGTTCAACGAGTCGCTGGTCTCGAAGCGCCGCTCGGTCACCTGGACCCACGTGGCACGGTGCCCGAAAGGGAACAGCGCGCCTTCGATCGCGATCTTGACGTAGTGGTCGCGACCCTGGGTGGCGATGTGCTTCCAGCCCGAGAGGCCGAAGACAGTGCCGTTCGGATCTCGCGGCCGCGTCGACGGATCATTACCCCCCCAGGTGCACTGGAGGTGAAGCCAGGCTCCGAGCGAGGAGAGCAGCCAGGTGTCGGTGACCCCCGGGGTGGGCAGGTACCGGCGGGGCACCCGCCGCCTGGATTGGAACCCGCTCGGGGGCAGCGTGAGGTTCCGGTAGTCGCTGCTGAGCGACACGATCTCGCTGCGATAGGAGGCTTTGAGCTCGGTCCGGAAGCCGGGCTCGCCCGGCGGACCCACCGGCACCGCTGGGCCGGCGTAGTCCGGCGACCACACCGCGCGAGCGGTTCCCGGTGACGCCGGGCTGACCTCCGCCGGGGCGGGGCCGGCGATTGCGGGCAGGTGCGCGAGCCGCGCGTGCCACAGCGTCGTTGCCCCCATCAGCGTGGTCGCCTGATGGGCCGAGAGCCAGGTCTCGTCGGGGCCCTGGCTGAGCACGACCCGGTAGGGCAGCTCGATTGCCGTCTCCTCGGCGGCCGGCTCGCTGACGCTGACCGGCACAGGGTCGGGAACCGCGCCGGGCAGCGCGCGGGCCTGGGGTGGGAGGTGCGGTTCGAGCGCAGACCAGTCGAGCAGGCTCGTGGTGGTGAACGGGATTGAGTTCACCCCGTCCGGGAGGCGGAAGGCGACGCGCGAGGGTCCCGAGGCCCGGCGTTCGGTCGTCCCGGGGGCGCCTGCTGGACCGCCCTCGGGATAGGCCTGCTCGACGATGCTCTGCGGCGGCAGGCCGACGATCAGGAAGGCATCCTGGGCGGGGTCGGCCCGCACCAGCTGCGGGCCGGCGGGGCCGGGTTCGACCACGAGGTTGACCCCCTCGACCCTCAGGACGACGTGATCCTCGGCCCGGAGGACCTCCACGCTCGATGCCCCTACCATTGTGCCGGTGACCCTATGTCACGCGGTCACCAAGCTGGGGTTTTCTTGTGAGGGTGGTGGGCGACGTGGCGCGTGAGGCTCACCGCTGCGGCTCGAGCTGGATCTTCACCGCCGGCCGGCCGTCGATGCCCTGTGCCGCGGCGCGAAACGCCAGCTCGGCCTGACCCAGCGGGAAGGTTCTGGTGACCAGCCGCTGGGCCGGCACCTGACCGCCGGCGATCAGCTTGATCGCCTGCTCGACGTCCGCGCGCACGTACATCGCCGTGCCCTGCAGCCGGAGCTCCCGGTCCTGCACCAGGTGCAGCGGGATCGACACGGCCCCCCGGGGCACGCCCTCCACCACGACCGTGCCGCCCTTGAGGGCGAGCTCGATCGCCTGCTCGATCGAGCTCTGGTTCGAGACGCAGTCGAAGACCACGTCGGGGCGCCAGGGCAGACTCGCGCGGATCTGGCCGACCGCGTCGCTCGCGGCCGGATCCACGGCGAAGTCCGCGCCCAGCTCCAGGGCCAGCTCGCGCTTGGCGGGGAGCGGATCGGTGATCGCGATCGCGGTCGCGCCGCTGGCCCGCGCGGTGAGCATCGTCAGCAGCCCGATCGAGCCCGCCCCGAGCACGGCCACCGTCCGGTCTCGCACGCCCCCGGCCACGCGGACGGCGTGGGTTGCCGTTGACAGCGGCTCGACCATCGCCGCCTCCGGCATCGTCATCTCGCTGGGTATGTGGTGAAAGCGCTCGGCCGGCGCCACGAACGCATCCGCCAGCGCTCCGCTGGTCTGGCAGCCCACCACCTGTAGGTGCTCGCACAGGTTGTAACGGCCGTTCTTGCAGTAGAGGCAGGTGTGATCGACCAGGTTCGGCTCGAGCAGGACCGCGTCGCCGGGCGCGAAGCCCTGCACCCCGTCGCCGATTGCGTCGACCAGCCCGGCGGCCTCGTGGCCCGGCACCACCGGCAGATCGATGAACGGGTGCTGGTCGGCGAAGGCGTGCAGGTCGGAGCCGCAGATCCCCACCGCCTGCGCGCGCACGCGCAGCTCGCCCGGGCCCGGCTCGGGCAGGGAACCCTCCTCGATCCGCAGCTCGCCTGCCGCGGCCAATACGACCTGACGCATGTCATCTCCTTCCGCCGCTCGGCTCTAGGTGAGCCTCTTTCCGGCCCGGTGGGCCGGTAAACCGGGCGGGCGTAGGATGACCGCGTGAGCAAGCTGTACGGCGGTGTGGAGACAGGCGGTACCTGGTGCGTGTGCGCGGTGGGCAGCGGCCCCGACGACATCGTCCGCGAGGAGCAGTTCCCCACGGCGGAGCCGACGGAGACGCTGGAGCGGATCGTGGCGTTCTTCGCCGACGGTCCGGCGATCGAGGCGCTCGGCATCGGCTCGTTCGGTCCCGTCGATCTCGTCCCGGGTTCGCCGACCTGGGGCTGGGTCACGACCACGCCGAAGCCGGGGTGGGCGCATATACCGGTGGCGCCCGTGATCCGCGATCGGCTCGGCGTGCCCGTGGCGTTCGACAACGACGTGACCGCCGCGGCGGTCGGCGAGCATCGCTGGGGGGCAGGGCAGGGGGTGGGCGCGCTCTGCTACCTGACGATCGGTACCGGCATCGGCGCGGGACTGCTGGCGCAGGGCAGGCCGTGGCACGGTCTCGTGCATCCGGAGGTCGGTCACCTGCGAATCCCGCGCGAGCGTGATGGCGGGGCGTTCGCCGGCACATGCTCGTTCCACGGCGACTGCTGGGAGGGCCTGGCCTCCGGACCGGCGATGGCGGAGCGGTGGCAAATCGATCCCCAGGAGCTCCCGGACGAGCATCGGGCCTGGGAGATCGAGGCGGACTACCTGGCGCTGGGGATCCTCAGCATCGTCATGGTCGCCTCGCCCGAACGAGTGATCGTCGGAGGCGGCGTGATGGAGCGGCGTCCGTTGCTCGGCCTGGTCCGCCTGCGGCTGCGGGAGCTGGTGGCCGGATACCTCCGAACCCCGTCGCTGGGCGAGGACATCGAGTCATATCTCGTCTCACCGGCCCTGGGCGATCGGGCCGGGGTGCTCGGGGCGATCGCGCTGGCGCAGGAAGCGGCGGTCGCGGGCTAAAGCGCCCAGAAGTGCCCCACGTGCGCGGCGATGCGCGAGGTCACGAGGGGATCGGGGGCGATCGACTCGGCCTCTCCGGCACCGTCCAGGGCGGCGATCGTGGCGAGGACGCAGCCGGCCAGCGCCTCCGGGTCATAGCCGCCCTCGAGCACCGCCCCGATCGGCGCCCCCACTTCACGGGCCAGGTCGCGGACATGGCAGGCCAGCTGGCCGAAGGAGTCTGCGTCGAGCCCGCAGCCGCCGAGCGGATCGTCGCGGTGGGCGTCGAAGCCGGCGGAGATGAGCACGAGCTGTGGCTTGAACTCGAGCGCGGCCGGGATGATCACGTGCTCGAGCACCGACACCCACACCTCCTCCTCAGAACCTTTCGGGACGGGCACGTTGATCGTGTAGCCGAGTCCTTCACCGGAGCCGGCGTCGCCGACCGGGCCGGTTCCGGGAAACAGGCCGACCTGGTGGATGCTGGCGAACAGCGCGTCGGCACGGCGGCGGAAGATCTCCGCGGTTCCGTTGCCGTGGTGCACGTCCCAGTCCAGGATCAGGACCCGGTCGACGTCGAGATCGCGAATCGCCAGCTCGGCCGCGATCGCGACGTTGTCGAACAGGCAGAAGCCCATCGCGCGGTCGCGCTCGGCGTGGTGCCCGGAGGGGCGCATGGCGCAGAAGCCGGCGCTGGCCTCGCCGCCGACGAGGGCTCGCGTCATCGCGCAGGCACCCCCCGCGGCGTGCAGCGCCGCCCGATAAGACGACTGCGACACGAACGTGTCAGCGTCGATCGGACCGCCGCCGGCCGCGCACAACTCCCGGATTCCGTCGATGTGTTCGGTGCTGTGCACGAGCGCGAGCTCGGCTTCGGTCGCGGCTGGAGCCTCGCGCAGCTCGCACCCCGGCCAACCGGCGGCCTTCATGTTCGCCTCGATCGCCTCGATTCGCCCGGGGACGTCGGGATGCTCGGGCATGAGCGTGCTGGGGTCATGCTCGCGCGATGAGGAGTGGCGGTAATACAGCACGGCGGCACAGCAGGCTACGTCACCGGCTCCCGATTGGCCAGGAGCGGCGGTCAGCCCGTGGTAGCCTGCCGGGCATGAGTGGGGAGGCGGTACGGGACTGGCGTGAGCGCCAGGTTTCGGCCGCGCAGGCCGTCTCCGTCGTCCGGCCCGGCGACAGGGTTTTCGTCGGGAGCGCGTGCGCCACGCCGCGCATCCTCGTGGAGGCCTTGGAGCAGCTGGGCAGGTCGGGGGTGACATTGGTGCATTTCCTCTCCACCGGTGTCGACTACGGGGATCCGCCGCGGACCCACTACCGGCATCGCGTGTTTTACGTCGGTAGCAACGAGCGGGCGCTTCACAAGTCGGGGCGGGTGGAATACGTGCCCGTCTCCCTGGCCGATGTTCCCCGGCTGTTTCGCAGCGGGCAGCTTGGGCTTGACGTCGCGATGGTGCAGGTCGCGCCCCCGGACCCCGACGGGACCTGCAGCCTCGGCATATCGGTTGACGTGACCAAGGCCGCGGTCCTCGCCGCGCGGACGGTGGTCGCGGAGGTCAGTCCCGCGATGCCCCGCACCGCCGGCGACAGCCGGATCCCGGTCGAGCGGATCGACAGCTTCGTCGTGGGCGACAGCCCGGTGGCGGAGTACCTCCACGAACCCACGGGAGCGGTGGCCGAGCAGATCGCCCGGTATGCGGCCCGGCTGATTGAGGACCGGTCCACGCTTCAGGTGGGCCTGGGTCGAGTGCCCAACGAGATGCTGGCTCACCTGACCAACCGGCGGGATCTGGCCATCCATTCGGACGTGATCACCGAGCCACTCGTCGACCTGGTCAATGCGGGCGTAGTCACCGGCTCCGTGGCCACCAGCTGGGCGATGGGCACGCGGCGCCTCTATGACCTCGTGGACGACGATCCCCGGTTCACCTTTCATCCGATCGATTACATCTGTGACCCGAGGGTGATCGCGAGCCGAGAGCGGATGGTCTCGGTCACCCAGGCGTTCACCGTTGACCTGACCGGTCAGGTGTCCACCGAAAGCCTCGACGGAGTGCTCTACGGCGGCGTCTCCACCGGACCGGCATTTCACCGCGGCGCGCTCGCGTCCCCCGGCGGGATGGCGATCGTGTGCCTGGCCTCGCGGACTCCGGCGGGCCGGTCCGCCATCTCGGTCGAGCCCGCTGCGGGCGAACCGGTGGCGATCCCCCGCGCGGACGTGCACTGGGTGATCACCGAGTACGGGACCGCCTACCTGTTCGGCCGCTCGATTCCCGAGCGGGTGGTCGCCCTGATCGACATCGCCCACCCCGAGGTCCGCGGCGAGTTGCTCGCCGCGGCGATCGAGCGTGGCCTGGTCCGGCGCCAACAGCAGCTGCGCAGTCGTACCGCCTATCCAGTGGATGAGGTGCGCACGGTGCCGCTGCGCGATGGCCGCGAAGTGCTGGTGAGACCGACGCGCACGAGCGACGCCGGGGCGATGCAGGAGCTCTTCTATCGCCTCAGCGAGGAGGACGTCCGGACTCGGTTCTTTCAAAAGCTCACCTCGCTCACCGACACCGCTGCCCAGCACCTGTGCAGCGTCGATTACGAGCAGGAGATGGCCTTCGCCGCCGTGGTCGGGCCCTCTGAGCACGAACGGATAGTGGGAGCCAGCTCCTACTACCTCAGTCCGGCCACCAGCCTGGCCGAGGTGGCCTACATGGTGGACCCGGACTGGCAGGGCACGGGCCTGGGGACTGTCCTGCACGCGGGACTCGTGGAGTACGCCCGCCAGCACGGCGCGCGCGGTCTGAGGGCCGATGTTCTGCCCGGCAACCGGCGCATGATCCGGGTCTTCGAGCGCGGCGATTACGCGCTCGGTGTGGAGACGGATGCGGGCGTGCAAGAGCTGACGATGTTGTTCTAGCCGCGCCAGCGCCCCGAGCGGGACGCCCGGAGCGGCGCTGGCTGCGGCTCCGTCGCTGCGGACTGCCTATGACACCTGCGCGCTCAGCGGGGAGTATCCGATCCGGGCTCCGCCGCTGTTCGAAGCGGTCACCGTCATCGAGAGGTAGTGGCCGGAGTCGCCCGATTGGACCTGGTAGGTGCTCCGCGTCGCCCCGGAGATCGGGGTGCAGGTCTTCAGACTGGTGGTGAGGCAGCGCTTCCACTGATAGGTGTAGGCCGGCGTGGGGACGGCGGACCACAGGCCCGGGTTCGCGGTCACGGTTTGACCGGGCGCGAGGCTGCCAGTGATCGTCGGCGCGACGACGTCGAACGGTGGTAGCGAAGGCCCGCCGCTCGGCACGTCCTTGAGGAGGATCAGGCCGCTCGACGTACTCATCGTGGCGCGGGTCACTTTCGACAGCTGAGAGCCGCTGTAGGTACCACCGAGCAGGTTGACCGTGGCGGGCGACCCCGACGTCTTAGCCAGGACCACCCCGTTGGCGAACGCCCGGGCCGAGATGCCGTTGCCCAGCCGGGTCGAGCCCGAGGTCGCGGCGCCGAGCGACTGCGCCGTCCGGTACTCCGGGAACCAGAGCTCGGAATTCTGGTAGTTGACGTTTGACGTCGAGTAGCTCGACTTCCCCCTAGCCACCAGCATCATCTCGGCGAGCCCGAAGGTGTTGCCGGTCTCGGTCGTGTAGTGCGAGTGGAGGAGCGCGATCTTGCCGTTGGCCTCCGACCATGCGGTGTCGGCGGCCATCTGGGGCCAGAAGTAGCTCACGCTGGAGTCCATCCAACTCTCCTCCATGGATCCATCCATCGCACCGGTCCACTTCTGCCAGAGCCCGGCCTGGGTCGCGCCGCCGCCGATATTCCCGACCAGGAGGCGATGCTGCGTGTGGATCTGCGGCGTCGCGTGGGAGAGCAGCGAATACACCGCCGGCTGCCAAGCGGCGCGCGTCGGGTATTTGGGGACGGTGACCCCCGCCGGCACGGCATACGCGAGATCTGCGGCGGCGCCGTCGAAGTAGATCCCATCGAACTTGTATTGCGTGGCGAGGGACAGCGCGTGGGATACGCAGGCCTGCTGATAGGCGGTGTTGCCCACATCCATCACGTAGTTGCCGGCGTAGCCCGACAACGCGATCCGCTTCCCATGCGAGTCGAGCAGGAACCAGCTCGGGTGCGAGGCGTTGTCAGCGGCGTAGCTGGTGCATTCCGCCCAGGCGGGCCCGTCGCTCGGGTTCGTGGTGAGGAGGTTCGAATACATGAGGATCTTCAGGTTCGGGTTGGCCGCCTTGAGCAACGGAACCTGAGCGTGATCGGTGCCCTGGAGGACCATCACCTGATAGCGATTCGCCTCCTGGGAGGTCGACAGGGTGGTCGAGTAGGCGTAGGTCTCGCGGTTGAACTGCGCGAGCGGCGCGGTCGCCGCGGTGGCGGCGGTGGCGAAGCTGGCGGACAGGAGCAGCATTGCGAAGGCCAGCAGACAGGCCCGAGCCTGTCGTCCTCTCCCGGCGTCGATCATTGGGTCCCTCCCGGCGTGGATGTTGGTGGGCGGCATGGCGAATCGTCTACCGCAGGCGACCGTCACTCGAGCAACTCTTTGCAGAATTACCTCTCTCCGGGTCGGTACCCCAGATGCCCTCCGTGCCGAGAAACACGGTCCACCATTGGCGGCGCACACTCTACGCGAAGTCGCGTGGGGAGGGCGCGATGTCGCTTCAACGCTGAATCTCGACCGGCGGGCCGTCGAGAATCAGGGCGGCATCAGGCCGGCGGAGAGGCCGCCCGGCCTTACCGCATCGCTAGTTGACCGTGAGCGTGAGGGGCAAGGTGCTCGTGACCCCGCCGCTGGTTCCGCTGACCGTCACGCTATAGGTGCCTGTCGAGGTGGTGGAGACCCCGAGGGTCGACCAGTTCGTGGTCGTGGCCGGGTTGAACCAGGTGTGGGCGGCCGACGGCAAACCGCTCACGCTGAGGGACACAGAGCCGGTGAAGCCGTTGTGCGGCCTCACGCTGATCGTGTAGTACGCGGAGGTGCCGTGGGTGACCGTCTTGCTGGCGGGCGACGCCACGAGCGAGAACGTCGGAGTCGGCACCTGCGCCGTCGCCGCGGAGCTCGCGCTGGCGCTGCCGGCGCCGTTGGCGCCGGTGACCGTGAGCGCGATGTACTGAGCGGCGTCGGCCGACTGCACGGTGTGGGTGCTGGCGGTCGCACCGGAGATCACGCTGCAGCTGGTCGGGCTGGTGCTCGCGCAGCGCATCCACTGGTAGGAGTAGGTCGGGCTCGGGCCGGCCGACCACAGGCCGGCGTTCGCGGTCAGAGCCTGGCCGACCACGGCCTTGCCGGAGATCCCGGGAGCGACCACGTCTCCGGGCAGCAAGCCGGATCCGGGCGTGTCGTTGGAGAGGACCAGTCCGCTCCAGGGGCCGAGGGTGGCGTTGCTCGCGCTCGAGAGCCCCGAGCCGCTGTAGGTGCCGCCGCCCAGAGCGACGCTCTGGGTTGACCCGGACGGGTTGACCAGGACAACGCCGCCGGCGAACGCGCGGGCGTAGACGCCGTTGGCGAGCTTGGTGGAAGCCGAGGTCGCGGCTCCCAGCGACTGGGCAGTCTGGTACTCCGGGAACCAGCTTTCGGCGCTCGTGTAGTTGGCGTTCGCCGTCGAGTAGCCCTCATTCCCCTGCGTGACCAGCAGCATCGAGGCGAGTCCGTAGGTGTTGCCCGTCTCGTTGAGGCTGTGCGAGTGGAGGATGGCGATCTTGCCGTTGGCCGCCGACCAGGCTGCGTTGGCGATCTCCTGGGGCCAGTAGTAGGTCATGCCGGAGTCCATCCAGCTCTCCTCCTCGGATCCGTCCAGCGGAGTTGTCCACTGCTGCCAGAGGCCGGGCACGTTGGCTCCGCCGCCGATGTTGCCGATGACGAGCAGTCCCCGACCGTGGAGCTGGGGTGCTGCATAGGAGATGAAGGAGTACTCCGCCGTCTGCCAAGTCGCCGCCGTCGGGTACGCGGCGACCGTGGCGGTCGACGGCATGACCCAGCTGAGGTACGCGGTGAGGTCGTCGAAGAAGACCCCGTCGAAGCCGTACTGCTTGGCCATCGAGGTCGCGTGGGAGACACAGGCCTGCTGATATGCGGTGTTGCCGACGTCCATCAGGTAGTTGCCGGGGTAGTTCCTGGACTGGATCCGGTTCCCGTTCTGGTCGAGCAGGAACCAGTTCGGGTGCGATGCGTTGTCGGTCGTGTAATCGGTGCAGGTCGCCAATCCCGGGTCACTCGCCCGAGAGTCGAGCGTGTCGGAGTACATGAAGACTTTCAGGTTCGGGTTCGCGGCCTTCAGCTGCGCAACCATCGCGTGGTCGGTGCTCTGGAGCACCATCACCTGGTAGCGACCCGCCTCCTGCTGGGTGGTGAGCGCGCTCGAGTAGGCGTAGGTCTCCCGGCTGAATTGGGCCAGCGGCGAAGCGGTCGCAGCGCTGGCGGCCCAGGAGAGGATGGCGGCGACGAGCATCGTCATGAGGGCAAGCAGGCGTGTGCGGGCCTGCCGTCGCATGATGGCATCGATCAGCATGGTCCCTCCGAATGTGTTGCCGGTGAGTTGGGAGCGAAAGGGCCGCTTGGACGACCTCGCCCCAAAAGCCCGCCAGGCGTGGGTCGGTTGCGGCCTCGGACCGAAGATCGTCAGTGGACGAACGATCCTGTCCGTCGCGGTTTCTCGCCGGACGGATGTATGAGCGCGGATCGAGCGGGCGACGGATCCCGGGACCCCGAGGCGCCGCAGCGAATTGGCTCAATGGCGGCACACTTGCGTCTTGTTCGGTTACAGCGGTGCGATGGATCCTGCCCGGCATGGGATCCGACGCTCGATAATGCATGCCCGATGCCGGCCGAAAATCCTGGGAGATCGAGTTCACTCCCGGGGCCGCGCGCTGGTACGCGCGCCTAGGTCCCGAGGACACGAATCGGATGGCGGCGGCATTCGACGAACTCGACCGCTCGGGGCCCGGCCTCGGGCGACCCCGCGTGGACTCGATCAAGGCATCGCGTCATCACAACATGAAGGAGCTGCGATCGGTCGGCGGCAACCTGCGCGCGTTGTTCGCCTTCGATCCACGCCGCCGGGCGGTCGTGCTCTTGGGCGGGGACAAGACCAACAATTGGCGGGGCTGGTACCAGCGCAATGTTCCGCGCGCGGACAAGCTCTATGACAAGCATCTCCGGACGATCGGAAAGGAGGGACCATGGCCGGGAAGAGGTGGCGGGAGGTCCGACGACAAAAGCCTCTGAACGAGGCGAGAGTGGGCACCTACAGTCGCCTCATGGCAGCTGAGGAGCGTCTTGACGAGATCCGGCTACGGCGGGGGGTCAGCGAGGAAGCGGTGGCCGATGCGCTGAGGATCGACGAGCCCGATGAGCGCCGCGGCTCTCGCGCCGCGCCGGAGGACGAGGTCTATCTGTCGGCGCTTGCGCGCTATGTCGCCGCGCTGGGCGGCCACCTCGAGCTGCGCGCGGTATTCCCCGGGGAGACCGTCACGTTGCTGAACGAGCCCGAGCGGCCCGGAAAAAAGGGGGGTGATAGTGGGTCGCCGGAGGCACAGTAGGTCTGGCCTGATCCGCGCTCTTGGACGTGACCCCATAAGCGGCCTGAGAGGCTTCGTCTCAAGGCGCCGCGGCCATGAGGTCGGGCGAGCGGGACCAGGAAGCCACACGGTGGCCAGTGGCGAGGTTAGAGTCCGGGCTCAGGCGTCCCGGCGGAACACCAGCCCGGGGCGGACGATCGAACGGAGGCACGGAGATGGACCACTTCATGACTCGTCGGGAGATCCTGCGGGCCGGGGCTGCCGGCGGGGCGGCGTTGGGCGCAGCGGGGCTGGCCTACAACTCACTGATCGAGCGGGCGTTGGCTGCCGCGCCGGCCTGCGGGAGCCTGAGGGACATCCAGCACGTGGTCATCCTGATCCAGGAGAACCGGTCCTTCGACCACTACTTCGGCTCCTACCGGGGCGTGCGCGGCTTCGCCGACCGGAACGCCCTGCCATTGAATGACGGCAGCGGGCTCAACGTCCTCGCCCAGCCCGGCTATCCCGGCGGGTATCGCGGGGGTCACCTGTACCCGTTCCATCTCGACTCGTACCACAACGGGGAGTGCACGAACGACATCGATCACAGCTGGGGCCCGCAGCACACCTACTGGGACGGTGGCAAGCTCGACGGCTTCGTAAAGGGCCACCTGGCGGCCGACGGCGCTGCCAACGGCCCGCTGACGATGGGCTACTACACGCGCAAGGACCTCCAGTTCTACTACGCGTTAGCCGACGCGTTCACGATCTGCGACCAATACTTCAGCTCGGTCATCGGGCCGACCGACCCCAACCGGCTCTACGCGATGTCGGCCTGGCTGGACCCGGCCGGGACGCAGGGCGGCCCGATCCTGTCCACCAGCACCACCCGGGTCGAGCGCTACGGCACGCTCGGCTGGAAGACGATGCCCGAGCAGCTCCAGGCCAGCGGGATCAGCTGGAAGGTCTACAGCAGCGCGGATGGCAACTACGGCGACAACGTCCTGCCGTACTTCAAGCAGTACTTGACCGATCCCACCCTGACCGCCAACGCGCTGCTCCCCTCGTACCCCGGGACGTTCCAGGCCGACGTCGCGCTCGGCACGCTGCCGCAGGTCTCGTGGATCCTCGCGCCGCTGCTCGAGAGCGAACATCCGCCGGCTCCGGGCATCTTTGGCGAGTCCGCCGTGGCCAACGTGCTGAGCACCCTGGTGTCCAACCCGGCGATCTGGTCGAAGACCGCGCTGTTCATCACCTTCGACGAGAACGGTGGGTTCTTCGATCACATCCCGCCGCCGACGCCCGGCGCCGGAACCGCCGGCGAATACCTGACGGCCAACCCGTTGCCCGCCGACGCGTCCGGGGTGCCCGGCCCGATCGGCCTCGGCTTCCGGGTGCCGATGCTCGTCGTATCCCCGTTCAGCCGCGGCGGTTTCGTGGCCCGCCAGACCTTCGACCACACCTCCACGCTGCGCTTTCTGGAGACGCGTTTCGGAGTCCCGGTGCCCAATCTGTCCGCGTGGCGAAGGTCGGTGACCGGGGACCTGACCAGCGCGTTCAACTTCGCCCGGGTGGACACGTCGGTGCCCGCTCTACCGCGGCCGTCCGTGCTGGACCCGCGCGTGATCCTGAGCTCGTGCGCCTCGAGCGCCCCGCTCAGTCTGGCCACCGACACCACAACCACCCCCAAGCAGCTGGAGCAGACCGTGGTCGCTCCCTACCCGGTGACAGTGAACTCCGCGCCGCCGCCGCAGGAGGCCGGCACGGCGCCTCGGCCCAGCGGGCGGGTGAGGTGCGCTACCTAGTTCTAACCGCTTGACTTCCCCGGGAGCTTTGAGTAGCTTTGCACACTTAGTTGGGGCAATAGATTCAAGGGGGTTGGGTTTGTTAGCAATACTTCGTCGTACGCGTATCTTGATCGGTCTCGCGGCCGTGATCGCCGTAGTGGCCATTCCGGCGTCCGCCAGTGCCAAGAGTGAGTTTCACTTCTTCGGCCAAGGCGTCTCCTTCACGGTCACCGACCGGGGGTTCTCGGTAGTGGATGTCCTCTACGTCGGGAATCATTCCAGCCACGCGGAGCATGCGATCGGTCTCGCTCGCCTGTCCTGCGTGTTCACGAGTCAGGACCGGTCTCTCTGCAACGGGAAGATCGAACTTCCGGACGGGACGCTGTTGGCCAACCACGTGTTCGTGTCCAATGGCGAAATCACCACAGTCGAGATCAACGGCGGCACCGGCGCGTACGCCGGGGCTAGCGGATTTGCGCGCACAGTCAGCGTCACGGATTCGACGTCGGACTTCACCGTAGTGCTGCGGTAGCCAATTCCACGACACGGCCGCGGAAGGGCGGGCTGAGTCCCGTCCTTCCGCACGGTGTGCTTCTCGGGGC
>JALYXK010000112.1 GCA_030947145.1 Actinomycetota bacterium | reverse complement strand
GTGCGCGGGAGCGCCGCCGGGCCCGCCGGCGCCGCCGTCTCAGCACCAGCTTGGCGGCCGGGGGCGCGGCGGTGGCCGCGGCGCGGCGGAGCGGAGGATTTTCGGTCACAGCTTTGGCCGCCTTGAGTTTCGTCTTACGGCTGAGCATCGGATACCTCCAGATTCGGTCTCGCCTTCGGGCGCTGTTGCTGCCGATACCCGTCCTCGGCGGATCAGGAACCTCGCAACTCCTGCAGTGAGCGTTCGAGCGCCTCCATCAGATCCGGTGGCTGCTCCGGTGACTTGACCGGCTTGGGCGCCTTGATCGTCTTGCCCTTGCGCTTGCGCTGCACGACGCGCTGCAGGCGCGCACGGAAGTCATCCTGGTAGCCGGTGGGGTCCCAGTCGCCCGAGAGCTCCTCGATCACGGCGATCGCGGCGTTCAACTGCTTGCGGCTGGGCTTGTACGTCTTGGTCGCGGCGGTATCGATGCCCTTCGTCGGCCGGATCTCCTCCCGGAACAGGGCGGTGCTGAGGGTGAGCGCCCGGCCGTCGGAGCGGACGAGGGCAAGGTTCTCCTTGGCCCGCATGACGAAGCGGCCCAGGGCCACGCGCTCGCTGTCGTGCATGATCTCGGCGAGCAGCCGGTAGGCGCGGGCGGCGCCGTCATTCTCGCTGGCCGGAACCAGGAAGTACGGGTGATCGAAGTAGATCGGATCGATCTCGGCCAGCTCGGCGAATTGCTCGATCTCGATCGTGCGGGTCCTGCGCGGTTCGATCGCCTGCAGCTCGAGATCAGAGATGGTGATCAGCCGCCCGTCGTCGAGCTCATACCCGCGGGTGATCTCCTCGAAGGGGACCTCGGCGTTCTCCTTGGCGCACCAGCGCTGAACGTCGATCGGCGCCCCATCCTTCTTGTGCATCTGGCGGAAATGCAGATCCTGGTCGCGGGCGGCGGCGATCAGGCTGACCGGCACGTTGACCAGCCCGAAGCTGAGCGAACCAGTCCACAGCGATCGCGCCACGGCTACCGCCTGGCCTTGGCCCGAGCCGGCGTGCGCCGCTTCGGAGCCGGGGATTTCCGCCGACGTTTGCTGCCGGAGCGCTTTGCGCCCATGGACTCCAGGCTGGCCTCCAGGGCCGCGAGCACATCGCCCTCGCGCTCGGGCTCCGGGGCCTCGGGAAGCTCCGGCTGCTTGCCCTGCGTCTTGGCCTCGATCAGCTTCATCACGCTGTCGCGATAGCTGTCGGTGAATTCCCCAGGATCGAACGGCGCATCGAGCGTCTCGATCAGCCGCCGGGCCATCTCGAGCTCGCGGCGGTTGGGCGCCCGGCTCGGAGCGGGGAGGTCGAGATCGCCGGGGCTGAGCAGCTCGTCCGCGAAGCGCAGGGTGTGCAGCGCCAGCAGGTCGTCGTACGGCCTCACGGCGACGAGGTACTCGCGGTTGTGAAACACCCAGCGCCCGATCCCCGACCGCTCGGTCTTGCGCAGCGCGTCGCCCAGCAACCGGTACGCGGCGGCGCCGTCATCCCCGGCCCCCAAGTAATACGCGCGATCGTGGTACTCGGGCTCGAGCTGCTCCCGGGGCACGAACTGCTCGAGCTCGATCAGGCGTGATCGCCGGCCGGCCGCAGCGTCGATCTCGGCCTGACTGAGCAGCACGTATTCCCCGCTGCTGGTCTCATAGCCCTTGGCGATCTGCTTGTAGGGGACCGACTTGCCGTCCTTGGAGCAGATCCGCTTGTGCTCGATCCGCGCACCATCCGGCTCGTGGATCTGGTGAAAGTGGATCCGCCGGTCCCGGGTCGCCGAATAGACCTTGACCGGCACCGCGGTCAGCCCGAACATGATCGTGCCGTTCCAGATCGACTTGGCCACGACTCGTCTCTACCCCGAGTGCGCTGGGTCGAGACCCAACCGCTTGGCCAGGGCGAGCGCGTTGGCCGGAGCGAAACCGCTCCAGTCATTGTTGAAGTAAGCCCACACGTCCTCGCGCCGGCGCCACTGGGCGACCCGCCGAGCCCACTGCTCGAGCTCGGAGGCCGAGTAATTGCCGCGGCGCCCCCGGGCTCCGTAGTGAAAGCGGACGAACCGCCACGACGCGGTCGCCTCGTGGGACTGGAACGGGCGCTCGGGGTGATCGCCGACGGTCAGCGCCACCCCGTGCGCTCGCAGGGCGTCCATCACCTCCTTGGTGAACCAGCTCGGATGCCGGAACTCGATCGTGTGCAGGCCGTCGGGCAGCCCCTGCAGCCAGGCACGCAGCCGTTCGTCGTCACGATGGAAGTTCTCGGGGAGCTGCCACAGAACCGGCCCGAGCTTGCCGGCCTCGATCATCGGTTCCAGCGGGGCGTAGAAGCGCTCGATGCCGGTCTTCAGGTCGGTGAGGCGCTTGATGTGGGTCAGATACCGGCTGGCCTTGACCGCGAAGGCGAACCCTTCGGGCGTCTGGCTCACCCACGCGGCCACGGTGTCGCGTTTGACCAGGCGGTAGAAGGTCGTATTGACCTCGACCGTGTCGAATTTGGCGGCGTAGCCTTCGAGCCAGCGGCGCTTGGGCTCCCCGGCGGGGTACAGGCCGCCACGCCAGTCGTCGTACATCCAGCCCGAGCACCCGATCCGGACTCGGTTCATCCCTCGCGCACGACCTGGCTGGCGGCCTTGTCAACGCGCAACCCGAGAAAGCGCGGGTGCCGCAGGCGCCCGTCGCGAGTCCACTCGGTGAATCCGACCTGGGCCACGAGCTTCGGCTCGACCCAGGTGGCGCCCCGGGGTCGGATCGCCGCTGCGTCGGCAAACGGGGGCTCGGGCCGCCGCAGCGACCGCAATCGATCCCCGAGGTCGCGCAGGGTGGCTTGGTCGAAGCCGGTGCCGACCTTCCCCGCGTACCGGAGCTCGTCGCCGTGGTGATACCCGAGCAGCAGCGCCCCGAAATCGGTTCGCGAACCCCGAGGCGCCGTGTAGCCGCCGATCACCAGCTCCTGTCCCTGCTCGCATTTGAACTTCAGCCAATCCCGCGAGCGCGTGTCGCGGTAGGGACTGGCGGCGCGCTTGGCCACCACCCCCTCCCAGCCCTTGCGGCAGGCCTCTTCGTAGAGCGCCTCGCCGGCCTCGTTGCGGTACGGGGTCAATCGCACACCTGGCTCGAAGGTCAAGGCCGCGCGCAGCAGTCGCTTGCGGGCGCGCAGCGGCAGGGCGCGCAGATCCTGTCCGTCCAGCCAGAGCAGATCGAACACGTAATAGAACACCGGCACCCGGCGCCGGCCGCGCTGGGCCAGACGCGCGAAGCTCGTCGTGGCGCCGTCGAAAGCCACCACCTCGCCGTCGACGGCGAAGCGCCGGCAGCTCTCGGCCTCCAGCGCGCCGGCGATCTCGGGATAGCGGGCGGTCAGCGACAGATCGTTGCGCGAGAGCATTCGCACCTCGGCCCCCGAGCGGATCGCCACGCAGCGAATCCCGTCGAGCTTGCGTTCGAAGATCCAATCCGGGTCGCTGAAGCGCTCCGTGGTCAGGACTGCCTTCATCGCCCCGGCGCGCCGTGGCGCGGCCGCAGGGACCGGCAGTGCGCGATCCGGCGGGTCAAGCTCCTGCAAAAGCCGGTTCACGTGCGGTCTTGGACCGCTAGGCCATCACCGGAAGCTCGGCCCAGACTCGGTAGCCGTTCGGCCGCTCGGCTCCCCACCGCGTGGCCAGCTTCTCGACGATGCGCAGCCCCCAGCCTCCGGGCTCCTCGTCATCGCCGGCGCGCGGCACCGCGCTGCACTTGGAGATTCCGGGGTCGTGCACCGAGATCACCAGTCCGCCTCGAGCCAGATCGACGCTTACCTGGAGCACATGGTCCGGCGCGCAGCCCGAGTGCCGGACCGCGTTGGTGACCAGCTCGCTGGCCACAAGCAGGCCGTCGTCCAGCGACCACGCGCCGTTGTGAATCTCGCCGAGCGCATCGCGGACGGCGGCAGGCGCGTGTTGATCGCAGGGAACGTCTAGCGAAAGGATCTCTGTGACGTTAAACATCTGTGCCTTGGATACCCGGTTGACCAGATCCAAACCGACGGTCTCGATCATGCTGACCGCTGCTGGGGGCTACTGCTTCCCCTTCCGGCGACCGGCTTCGAGCTTCGTGCTCACCGACTTCCCGGCCTCTCGGGCAGCCTTTCCGGCCGACCGGGCCGCGGACTTCGCGCTCGAGGTGACGCCACCGGCGGCGCGCTTGGCCTGGTCCGCGGCCTGCCCGGCGGCATCTTGCTGGCGGGTTGCGGCCGCCTTGGTTCCCGCCACCTCGGACTTGGCCTTCTCCTGGTTGCGCTTCCGCGTGATCGCGGCCTTCTTCGCTGCTGCTGATCTGTCCGCCTTGCTCTGCGGCATCGCCGCCCTTTCGTGTCGCCGACGGTCAGGGTCCACGAAGTCGCGGCCCTCGGTGCTGGCGAGATACCCAGCGTCGGCGCGGGCGAACCATCAAACGCTCGTCAAGCCTGCTCCTGGAAGCGGCGCTGAGAGGCGGCGATCTCCTCCAGCGCAGCTACGCGCGAGCGCCAGCCGATCACCTCGGCATCCTTGCCGTGCTCGAGGACTTTGTAGATCGAGAAGAACTGCTCGATCTCCTGGCGCAGCAGGGTGGGCAGCTCTTCCAGGTCGTGATACCGGTTCCAGTACGGGTCTTGCAGCGGTACGCAGATGATCTTGTGGTCAGGACCGTGCTCGTCGCTCATGGCGAACATCCCAAGCGCCCGCACCGCGATCAGGCACCCGGGGAAGGTGGGTTCGGTCAGGCACACCAGCACGTCGAGCGCGTCCCCGTCCTCCGCCAGGGTGTCGCGCACGTACCCGTAGTCGGTCGGGTACGTGGCGGCGCTCATGAGCAGTCGGTCGAACTTGATGCCGCCGAGGTCGGCGTCGTACTCGTACTTGTTACGGCTGCCCTTGGGAATCTCGACGACGCAGATGAAGGCCTCTTCGCCGTCCCCCGGCTCCTCATCGCTCATCGGGACACACGACCCCTGGACCGCAATGAGGCCAGCGGCGGGCGTTCGCCGATCGGAACCCGGATCACCGCGCCGTCCTGCCACGGACGCAGGAAGTGACCACCCACCGTGCTGCGATCATCGCCGACCCGCCGCTCCACCGCGGCCAGGACCGCGAACGCCATCTCGCCGAGCGCCCGCAGCGGCTGATGGCGGTTCTGGCGCGTCCCGAGCTGACATTCGGCCAGGGCATCGAGGCCGCATTCGCGCAGGGCGTCGATCAGGACCGCGATTTCGACGCCGTAGCCGACCGGGAACGGCAGCGCCTCGAGCAACGCCCGCCGCGCGGCGAATTCTCCGGCCAGCGGCTGTGAGAAGCCGGCGAGCCTGGGCTCGTGCAGGTTGAGCAACGGGCGGGCCATCAGCTCCGTGACCCGGCCGCCCTCGTGGGCCAGGTCGAGCTCCCCCGCCCGCAGCGGGCGCTCGAACGCGCCCTTCACCAGCTGGACCGAGGCGTCGGTCAGCAGCGGGCCGAGCAGTCCACGCAGGTGATCGGGATCCGGGTCGCCCGTGTCTCCGTCGAGGAAGCAGACGATCTCGCCCGAGGTCGCGTGCAGCGCGCGCCACATCGCGTCGCCCTTTCCCCGCGCCGGCCCGTAGCCGGGAAGCAGTTCGTCCTGTTGCAGGACCCGCGCCCCCGCGGCGGCCGCGTATCCCGCCGTGCCATCGGCCGAGCCGGCGTCGACAACGACTATCTCGTCGACCAACCCGGCTCGGGACAGCGGGTCCACCGTGCGGCGAAGTACCTCGGCCACCGTCGCAGCGCACTCCTTGGTCGGCACGATCACGTCGACGCAGACGCCGCGCTTGGCGCGCTGAAGTAGCGGCAGCGGAAAATCCGCGGCGCGATAGCGCCGGTGCTCGGACCAGGCCGAGACGGCGATGTCGAGCGCCAGCCCGCGCCGAGCCCGCCCCTCCTGCCGCGCCGAAGTCTGCACGCGCACGTCGGCCGCGTAGAGGACCGGCACCCGGTGCTCGGCCAGCTTGACCGCGAAGGCGGCGTCCTCCAGCGCCGCCACGGGGTCCAGCCCGCCCACCTGCCGGTAGACGCCCGCGGCGATACCGAGCGAGGCTCCGGCGAAATGATGGTGTGCGGCGCCGGGGGTTTCCTCACGCACGCTTCGCAGCCGCGAGACCGCGTCGTTGTCGCGGCGCCGCAGCACCGCGCCGGGCAGGAGGTCGGACTCTTCCCGGTCGAGCTCGATCAGGCCGGCCACGACGCGCGCGCCGTTGCGCAGATGCTCGAGCTGCCGGGCCAGCCAATCGGGCGCGGGCCGAGAGTCCGCGTCGGTGCAGGCGATCAGGCCGTCGGGAGCGCCGAGGCGGGTCAGCAGGTCGGCCGCCGCATCCATGCCGGCTCGCCGGGCGGCGCCGGCGCCGACGCCGGGGCCGGCCAGCAACTCTACGGAGAGCTCGAGCGCCGCGGCCGTTTCGCGGACGACGGCTTCGGTGTTGTCCCGGCAGCCGTCGAGCACGACGATCGTGCGGAAGTCGCCCGGCGGCACGGTCTGTCGAGCCAGCGCCTCCAGGCACCCCCCGATCAGCTGTTCCTCGTCCTTGGCCGGGACGACCACGACGCTCAGCGCGTCCACGCCCCTCACCACGTCCATGTCGCCCCTTCGCCGACCATCGCGCCGCCGCGCTCGTAATCCTCGTCGGCCTCGTGGGTGAGGACGCCGACGACCTTGCCCTCCCGGCCGTACCAGACGGTGAAACCACCATCGTCGTGACGCACCGTGTGGCCCGTGTCGTAGCCGTCGCCCCAGGCCGCGTACTTCAGCGTGCGCCGGCCGATCGTCGACCAGAACCCCGGCACATCGAACCATTGCGCCGCCTTGCCGGCCACGGTCCGACCCGCGATCTCGCCCTGGCCAAGCGCGTCGCCCCAATGCTCGACCTTGATCCGGCGTCCCGCCGCCAGGTTCTCGGCCAGGCACACGTCACCGACCGCCAGCACTCCGGGCGACGCGGTGCGCATCCCGGCGTCGACCGGAACGGCGCCGTCCTGCAGAGTTATCCCGGCGCCTGCCGCCAGCTCGCCCCGCGGCGCCACGCCGGTAGCCATGACCACGACCCCGCCGCCGGCGCGAGCCTCGTCGGAGATGACCTCCAGTCCCTCTGCTCCGTGCTGAATCCGCTCCACCTTCGCGCCGAAGTGCAGCACGACGCCGTCATCGCGCAGCCACCCGGCGATCATCTCGGCCGCCTCGTCGCCGAGACGGCGCTGGTTGGGCGCGGGTTCGTCGGTGATCAGCGTCACGCGCTGGCCGCGGATCCGCAGCGAGGCGGCGATCTCGCAGCCGATGAAGCCCGAGCCGATGACCACCACCGCGCCGCCGGGCACCAGCCGAAGTTTCAGCTCGCGCTGCTGGTCCAGCGTTCGCAGGACTCGCACCGCCGGGTCGTCGGCGCCGGGGATCGGGAGCCGCGTGGGCTCAGCGCCGGTGGCCAGCACGCAGCTTTCGTACTCGAGCTCGCGCCCGCCGGACAGCGACACTGTCTTGGTCCCCGGATGGAGCGCGACGGCGCGACCCGACACCAGGGCGATCTCCTGCTCGGCGAACCAGGACTCGTCCTCGATCGGCAGATCCGATTCACTGGACTCGTCTCGCAGCAGCTCCTTGCTCAGCGGCGGTCGCTGGTAGGGCGGACGGTGCTCGTCGGTGACGATCGCCACTGGTCCGTCCCCGTCCGCTTCGCGGTAGGAACGGGCCGTGGCCAGGGCGGCCGGTCCGCCGCCGAGCACCAGCAGCTCGAAGCGCTGGGTCATCGGCGCACCAGCACGTCGAGTAGGTAGTCCTCGGTTCCCGCGGGCTCCAGCGGCGCGAGCCAGGGCTGCTCGTGGAGGATCGCGTGGGCCGCCGCCGCGTCGCGCGGGCGCTCGGGTCCCGGCGGTCGCCAGTGCACGGCGACCAGCCGGGCGGCCGGCGCCATCGTGCGCTCCAGCAGCGCCAGCGTGCCCGCGAGCGCCGGATCGGGGAGGTAGTAGAGGATCTCCGAGGCCACCACCAGATCGTAGGAACGATCCGGCACCGCGTCGGGGATGGCTCCGAGGATCACCTCGGTCTGGCGGTGAGGGGCGAGCCGGGCGCGCGCGGCTTCCACGGCGGTGGGGGCGACGTCCACGGTGGCCAGCCACCGGCAGCGGGGGGCGAGCATTTCGCTGAAGACGCCGATCGAGCCGGCCAACTCCAGCGCCGAGGTGAACGGCCCCGCACCGCAGGCCCGCAGCGTCGCCTCGTACTTGGCCTGCTCGTAGGCACTGTGGGTGTAGCCCCACGGATCGAGGTCGGCCCGGTAGCGCGCCTCGAAGTCGGCCGCGGTCATCGGGTTCATGCCGAGCGCTCCGAGAGGGTGTGGAGGCCAAGCCGGGCGAGTTGCGGGTCGAGACGGTGCTGGAGCAGGAACACCTCGAGGTCGCGCCGCGCCCGGTCAAGCGCGGAACCCTGCGCGAACGGACGCGAGCCGCAGGCCCGCGCGGCTTCGTCGAGCAGCGTGCGGCAGGCATCGGCGATCGCCACCCGCGCGTGGAGCGCGATCGGCGCCAGATCCTCGCCGCTGTCCATCGCCGCCGCGCCGGCGCCGAGCCACAGGCCGATCGTCCGGTGGGCGGTGAGTATGCGCCCGACCGCCAGGCCTTCGAGCAGGGCCGGTTCGGGACGGCCGGCCAGCTCAGCCAGGGCACTGTCTTTCGCCGTGTCCGCCATACCGGCCCAGCTCGCGGCGGTGCGCAGGGCGTCACGGCCGAACCAGGGTTGCTCGGCCAGCGCGCCCGGTCCGCCGAACCGCGCCATCACGGGGGCATCGTGAAACACCACGCGGTGCGATACCGACGCGCGCAGGCCGTAGCTGCGGTACCAGACGGTGTCGATCTCGACGCGCCGGGTGTCGGCCACGTCAATCCAGACGGCCAGCGGAGGGCCCCCGGTGGGCGCGCGGGCCAGCACCAGCGCCCGATCGATCCCGCCGGCCCCCGAGCAGAACGTCTTGACCCCGCGCAGCACCGCCCGGCCGGCCACGGCCACCACCGCCGCCGGGGGGCCCTCGCCGGGGACCGGGTCGCCGCCCCACACCTC
>JALYXK010000086.1 GCA_030947145.1 Actinomycetota bacterium | reverse complement strand
GCGGACTCCAGCGCCAAGCGCGCGCGCAGCGTCGTTGCGTACGGCCGGATTCCGCCCGGAGCAGGAGCAGACATGGCCGGCAGCAGATCGGACGAGACGCCACGTATTTCGTGAGAGTGGAAGCGGTTACGCTCGCGCAGTGGGGGCGAAATCAGGACTTGCGCAATTGGATAACTATCCGTATCGAGGTGCGCTATAGCAACGGAGTGCTGAAGCGGGCGACGGTGGCGGCCGATGTGGCCGCGGCCGCCCACGCCTACTTCAGTCGTCTGTTCTCACCAGTTGCGCCTGACATCGCCCTGGTTGTGGCCAACGAAGCGGACTGGCCGGGTCGCAAGTCCCCGTACGGACTGCCGTTCTTCACCGACGAAGCCGGCGAGATCCGTCCCGGAGCCGTGGTGATGCCCGCTGGAGGCGGGACTTCTGGGTCGGGATCGCGCAGGACCACCACGACGCGTCACCCCGCGGATATGCGAAGTTGCGCGCGGCATACCCGGACGGCGCCGGTGGCGTTGACCTTCAGCCGTTCTTCGACCTCATCACGATTCATGAGCGGGGCCACGCGTTCGAGACGCTGGGGGATCTGCGGCTCCCGACGTTCTGGCTCAGCGAGATCTTCGTCAACCTCGGACGCGCGGTCCGCGATTGGCGCTAGACCCCAGCTCACACGACGATTCCGAAGGCCAGGCCACCTACATCGATGCTGGGAGCCCCGCAAAAGCGGGTTGACCGGGAGGCCCCAGCGCCCGAGGGACCAGTACCCATTTTCGTTGGTGGACTCGTACTGGCCCCGGATGCGCCTGACCAGAAACGGAATGGTGACCACTAGGTAGGCCAGGTGCACGATCACCACCGCGACGCTGGAAACGGCGGCGAAGACCTGGGTGTTTCGGCACCGCTGAGCTGTGCGCCGCTGCGAATGATCCCCGCGACTGGGCCTTTGAGATACGGGTCCTGGAGGTAAGGGTCAGACGGCGGGGACCGCCTTGGGGGCCAGAAGGCGCTCCTCCTCCGAGGTGCGCGCTGCGTGCCAGACGCCCAGACCCAGCATCCAGGCTAGCCCCCGCTGGCCCCGACACGAGAGTGCCCGGCCCCCGGCCGGGCACTCATACTGTTTCGGTAGCGGTCTCCGCCCGTGCTCGCTCTTGATCACGAGGATCTTCTCCATCTGCCGGTTCGCATGGACAGCGGCGATCAGCCCGCGGTCAGCCGCTTGCGCATCAGCGCGGAGGTGATCTCGTAGCCCGACGATTCGTACAAGCCGCGGGCGGTGTCATTGCCCCCGAACACGTTGAGGCCCACGGTGTTCCCGCCTAGGCGCCGGATCTCCCGCTCGGCTGCTTCCAGGAGCGCACGGCCATAGCCTCGGCCTCGCTCGGCGGGAACGACCTCGATGTCGTAGATCCACCATCCGGGTCTCTGCCGAGGCGCGGGTCCGGCCCATACGATTCCGACGACCTGACCGGCGCGCTCACCCACCAGCAAGACCACTCCCGACGTCTCGACACCATCGGGGAGCAGCTCGTCGGTCTCCTTCTCGGCCAACTCCAGGGCTTGATCCGGGTGCCAGTCGCCGGCCCGCACATGCTCGGCGGCGTACATGCTCGCCGACCTTCGACGATACGCGTCGAACTCGTCCCGCGTCATCCCTCGGACCACGAGATCGCTCATCCTGCGCAAACTATCGGCCGGACCGGCTCGGCGGGCCAAACCAGCGGCCCGGCTAGGTCCGTGCTAGCTGCGCTGCGTCCTCATGCCCCCATCGCGCGACTGTCGCGCGGAGTCCGGGTATGGCCGCGAGCGCGATCGGGGCGGGAAGCCACACGCTGAGGGCACGGTAGGCAAGCACGGCGGGCAGGGCCAACCCGACGGGTACGGCGAATGCGATCAGCACTCCGGTGATCCCGGTGCTGACCGAGCCCGGGATCGGCAGCGTGTTCGCGATCTGGCCGACGAAGTAGGCGAGGGCTACGACCGGGAGGGCGGGAGGCGAGCCGAACGCGTGCAGCATCGCCCACAGGACGGCTGCGTCGAAGGCCCAATACGCGAGCGCGCCGGCGAGGCGAGGGTCGCGCAGACGGACCAGCCGGGCAGCGTCGCGAACGGCGTCAGCGATCAGTCGCGCACCGGATCCAAGGCGCGAGCCGCGCCCCCTGGCATCGGCGCCGGCTTCGAGCTCCGGATCGGCGCCACGTCCGAACGCGAGGGCCACGGCAACCGCTATACCGAGCGTCGCGGCGATCGCCGGGACGGCGCTCAGCGCCGCCGGACCGCGACTCGGCACGAGGCCGAGAGCGAGGGCCGCCCCGCAGAGGACGATCGCGACCAGAAAGACCGAATAGAGGACGACCAGGAAGGCGAGCAGGGTCCGCGTTGCCGCCATCGGCCTCAGACCCGCCCGCCGCAGCGCCCACACCGTCAGCGCTGCGCCGCCGGCACCAGCCGTCGGGAACAAGCGGGTCGCGGCGGCTCCGGCGAGAGTGATCTGAGCGCTCTCGCGCGAGCCGACGCGTGGGGTGGCACGCCCGGCCACCAGCGACAGCAGGGCCACGTATCCGGCCAGCGAGACAAATTCGAACACAGCGCCCGCCGCCGCCCAACCCGGGCTCACCCCGAGCCCCCGCTGAATCGCGCCGGTGAAGGCGTGCACGCGACCGCCCGCGAGTATCACCACGGCGACCGCCGCAGCAGCGACCAGGGCCGGGACGGCGAGGCCACGAGCCAGCGAGCGTAGCTCGAGCGTCGGTAGCGGAAGGTCAGTAGCGGAGTGGTCGGTGGCGAGCATGGCTTTGCAGTGGCCTGGCGCGTCAGGGCACCTGAATGTTCCAGGCAACGGGACCGCCACAGTGTGCAATTCATCACTATCTGGGTGCTTCCGGCCCCTGGGATTCGGGGTCAGTCTGCGAGGACCCGCGAGCTCGACGCGGCCCAGCCGCCCATCTCGTCGTGGTCGGTCGTGTGCGCGCCGAGCACCGGGTGGAGCTCGATCGCGGGCGAGTAACGGCTCGCCGGCGTGT
>JALYXK010000078.1 GCA_030947145.1 Actinomycetota bacterium | reverse complement strand
TTCGAGGCGCGCCCGGTGGCGCCTGCGCCGGCCGGCGGCCCGCTCGGCATCCAGCCTCGCCTCCTCGGGCCGCGCCAGCGTCCTCCGGCTGTCCTCGGACCCTCAGGTAGCGCTGCTACCTATCGGGTCCTGCGTCCTCGCCAGGCATCCACCGGTCACACCTCCCGGTGCGACCGTACTTACGTGAGCGGCCACTAGCCGCGGATCACGCTGTAGCTCCGCCTGCGCATGCATGGCAGCCGTTCGCCGGGGAACCGATTGACTAATCAGTCAGCCGGGTACAATTTCGCTCGTTGAAGGAATCTTTAGGAGGCACCGTTGAAGATTTGCGTCCTGGTCAAAGAGGTCCCGGACGCCGCCGTCGAGAAGCGGATCAACCCGTCGACGGGGCGCATGGACCGATCAGGTGAGAAAAACCTGAATCCCTACGACACGCACGCGATCGAGGCCGCAATGCAGCTGCGCGAGGGTGGGGACATCGAGGTGGATGAGATCGTCGCGGTGACGATGGGCCCGGACTCCGCCGTGCGCGCGCTGCACAAGGCGGTCTCGCTTGGCGCGGACCGCTCGCTGCACCTCAGCGACGAGACCCTGGCCGGCTCCGACGTGGCCGCCACCGGCTACGCGCTGTCCAAGGCGCTCGAGCAGGAATCGCCCGACCTCGTCCTGCTCGGCCAGCAGTCCGATGATGGCGAGTGCTACACGATCGGCGCCGTGGTCGCCGACCACCTGCGGATGCCGTCGCTGACCCAGGTGATCAAGATGGACGTGGACTCCGGGGCGCTGCGGTGCGAGCGTCAGGCCGAGTACGGCTACGACACGGTCCAGGTCGAGCTGCCCGCGGTGATCTCGGTCGGGGATGCGATCAACGAGCCGCGCTACCCGTCGCTGAAAGCGATCATGGGCGCCAAGAAGAAGCCGCTCGAGGCGGTCGGCGCCGGCGACGTGGGAATCGACTCCTCCCTGGTGGGGGCCGACGGCTCGCGCGTCCAGTGCGGTGACTTCCACGACCCGCCCGCCAAACAGGCCGGTCAGATCATCGAGGACGAGGACACGAACGAGACGGTCGAGAAGATCGTCGCCTGGCTCGATGAAAGGAAGTTGATCTGAGATGGCCGACGTCCTGACTTACGTCCTTCATTACGAGGGGGCCTTCAACAAGAACTCGCTGGGCGCCGTTTCCGAAGGCGCGGCGCGGGCGGCGGAGATCGGCGGCGAGTGCCATGCCGTAGTCGTGGGCGGAGATGACCTCACCGACGAGCTCTGCTCGACGCTCGGCGAGTACGGGGCGACCAAGGTGTTCCGGGCCAGGGCCCCTGAGGGTCTCGCCCAGCCGATCGTCGATGCGATGGCCAAGGTGATCGGCGAGCACGGGCACGGCTACGCGCTGTTCGGCGGTGGCCTCCTCGGGTTCGAGATCGGCGCCGGGCTGGCCGCGCGCAAGCAGGCCGGGGTGACGATGGAGGTCACGGCGGTCAAGGCCGACGGCGACAAGCTCGTGGCCGAGCGTCCGATCCTCGGCGACTCCAAGATCTCGGTGTCCAAGTACCAGGGCGACCTGGGCATCATCATCGGCCGGATCAACGCCTTCGAGATAAAGCCAGGCGGCAGCGGCTCGGCCGAGGTGGTCGACGTCGACGTCGAGCTCTCGCCGTTCTCGACCCAGGCGACGATGGTCCAGCGCGGCGAGCAGCGCGGCGCCGACGTGGACATCGAGGGGGCCGACATCCTCGTCGCCGGGGGCCGCGGGCTCGGCAAGGCCGAAGGCTTCGAGCTGGCCGAGGCGCTGGCCTCGGCCTTCGGCGGTAGCTCGGCGGTGGCTGCCACGCGCGCCGTGGTCGACGCCGGCTGGTACCCCTACGCGGCCCAGATCGGCCAGACCGGCAAGACCGTGTCGCCGAAGCTCTACCTGGCCGCCGGGATCTCCGGGGCGATCCAGCACAAGGTGGGGATGCAGTCCTCGGAGAACATCGTGGCGATCAACAAGGATGCCAACGCGCCGATCTTCGAGTTCTCCGACCTCGGGATCGTCGGCGATCTGAACAAGATCCTGCCGAAGCTGACCGACGCGATCAAGGCCAAGAAGGGGAGCTAGGTGTCCGGCGAAGGAAATCGATCCCGCCCGCCCAAGCATCCGCACGCGCCCAGTGAGTTTCCGCCGCCGGTAGATCCGGTCAGGGAGTTCATCAAGCGCGGGCTCGACGACGAGGACGAGCGAATCGACGTCGGCGTGGCAATCGTCGGCGGTGGTACCGCCGGCCTGGCCTGCGCCAACCGTCTGCTCCAGCTGCTCGGCGACGACGAGGCGCTGATGGAGCGGCTCGGCGAGGTTCCCGTGGCGGTGATCGAGAAGGCCAAGACCTGCGGTGGTCACAGCCTGTCCGGCGCGGTGATGCGCCCGGGACCGCTGCAGGAGCTGTTCCCCGAGATGTCCCGTGAGGACTGGCGCAAGGAGCGCTTCGCCTTCGGCGAGGTGACCAAAGAAGCCGTCTACGTGCTTCCCAGCGGCAAGACCAAGCTGCGGATCCCTCCGCCGCCGCCGTTCAAGAACCACGGCAACGAGGTGGTCTCGGTGTCGGCGCTGGCCCGTTATCAGGCGCGCATGGCCGAAGAGGGTGGGGCCTACATTCTCACCGAGACCTCGGCCTCGCAGTTGATCGTGCAGGCCGGCGCGGTGGTCGGCGTGCGCTCCGGCGACAAGGGCCGCGGTAAGGACGGCGAGCCGTTGCGCAACTTCGAACCCGGCACCGACATGAAGGCTCGGGTCACCGTGCTGGCCGAGGGCTGCTGGGGCCATCTCACCGGGGCGGCGATCAAGGAGTTCAACCTCGCCCAGGACCGCGAGCCCCAGGTCTGGGAGCTGGGGGTCAAGGAGGTCTGGAAGGTGCCCAAGGCGCTCGACCGGGTGATTCACACGATCGGTCCCTGGCCGCTCAAGCTCTCGGCCAAGTACGGCCAGATCGGCGGCACCTGGCTGTACCCGATGAAGGACGAGAAGACCGGTGACGATCTGGTTTCGATCGGCTTCGTGGTCGACCTCGAATACGCCGACGCCACCACCTCCGCCCACGACCTGCTGCAGAAGTTCAAGCTCCACCCGCTGGTGCGCGGGATCCTCGAGGGCGGCGAGCGCGTGGCCTGGGGCGCCAAGGCGCTGCCCGGCGGCGGCTACTGGTCGATGCCGAAGCTGTCGATGCCCGGTGCCCTGCTGGTCGGCGACTCCGGCGGCATGGTCGACACCGTCGCGCTCAAGGGCGTGCACCACTGCCTGAAGTCCGGCAAGCTGGCCGGCGAGGCGATCTACAGGTCGCTGAAGAACGCCGAGTCGCTGGAGAGCTACGAGGAGGCGGTCGAGCAGTCCTCGATCGGCGATGAGCTCTACCAGGTCCGCAACACCCGGCAGCCGTTCCAGAAGGGCTTCATCAGGGGCGGACCGGTGGTCAACCTGGCGATCGCCTCCAAGGGCCGGCTGCCGCGCGGTCGCCTGGCCTGGCACCGCAACGACCAGAAGCCCCTGTTCGTCGGCAAGACCGCCGCGAGCTATCCCAAGCCCGACGGCAAGTACACCTTCGACAAGCTCTCCTCCGTCTACATCTCGGGCAACGCCACGCGCGACGACGCGCCGAACCACATCCGCGTGCACAAGCACGTGCCTCGGGAGGTAGCCGAAGGGTGGCGCTGGATGTGTCCGGCCGGCGTCTACGAGATCCCCGAGGACGCGCCCTCGACGGGCGCTGTGGACGTGATCGTGAACTACACCAACTGCGTTCAGTGCGGAGCGATCACCGCCAAGGGGGGCCGCCTCACGGTGCCCGAGGGCGGCGACGGGCCGCTCTACCAGATCACGTGAAACCGGAAGTGCCGAAGGCGCATCCTCGGTTTCAGGCCGATAACTTCCGGTACCATTGAAACTTCCTGGCCCCGGCGTTGTTAACGGGGTGTCATGAAGCGGCTGCAAATCGCGGTTCTGGTGGTTCTTGGCCTGGCCGGCTATGCGGTAGCCGGCGCGTCGGCGGCGCCGCCGCGCGCCCAACTGCGGAACCTGATCTGTCGGAAGGCTCTCGATCCGCGCGCCCGCGCCGTCTCCATCACCGCCGTGATGCGGCCGGTGCCCGGAACCCAGAAGCTGGAGCTGAGGTTCGAGCTGTCCTCGCGGACCGCGGGGGTAGGTGTGTTCAGGCAGCTGTCCGGCACCGGTCTCGGCACCTGGATCACCCCCACTGAACCGACGCTCGGGCGGCGGGCGGGCGATGTTTGGAGAGTCCACCATCCGGTGGCTGACCTGAGCGCGCCGGCGGCCTACCGCTTCCGCGTGGACTTCCGCTGGCTCGGCGCCCACGGCAAGGTCCTGAGCAGCGCGACGAAGACCTCGGGCACCTGCCTGCAGCCCGAACTCCGGCCGGACC
>JALYXK010000074.1 GCA_030947145.1 Actinomycetota bacterium | reverse complement strand
GCCGGTGGGCGACGAGGAAGAGTCGGAGTTCGGTCAGTTCATCGCCGATGAGCGTGCCGAGTCGCCGTACGAGCGGGCAGCCGAGATTCTCACCAAGGAGGCGCTCCGCGAGGCGCTGGAGAACCTCAGCTACCGCGAGCGGCGGGTCCTCGAGCTCCGGTACGGCCTGGGCGGCGAGCATCCGCGCACGCTCGACGAGGTCGGACGCACGTTCAACGTGACGCGCGAGCGGATTCGCCAGATCGAGAATCAGTCGCTGAAGAAGTTGCAGTCCCTCGCCGAAGCGCAGAAGCTTCGCGACGTTGCCTAGTCGCCCTGGGGCGACTAGGTGGGGGGAATCGCCCTGGGGGCGCTTCCCCCGCCCTGCGCCATAGCCACTGGCTCCGGATGTCCACGGAGGTCCAGGCCGGGCTCAAGCTCGCAATTCGCCCGGCCGATGCTGGAGGGGATGTTCGAGCTTCAACCGGCACTGCGTCTGCTGCTGCGCAAGGAGGGGTCCGACCTTCACCTGAAGGTGAACTCGCGGCCGCTCGTCCGCACCCATGGCCGGCTCGAACCTCTCGACGAGCACGAGCCGCTCACTCCGCAGGACACCGAGCGGGTGCTCCACGAGATGCTGACCGACACGGCCAAGCTGGCGGAGTTCGACCGGGAGCACGAGGTCGATTTCGCCTATGCGGTCGAGGGCCTCGCGCGCTTCCGGGTCAACGCCTTTCGCCAGCGCGGCTGGACCTCGATCGCCGCCCGGGTGATTCCGTACGCGGTGCGGACGGTCGAGGAACTCGGGCTGCCGCAGGCGATCCGCGAGCTGGCCGACGAGGAGCGCGGCCTGATCCTGCTCACCGGCACCACGGGCTCCGGGAAATCCACCACGCTGGCGGCGATCATCGATCAGATCAACGAGACCAAGTCCCGCCATATCGTCACGATCGAGGACCCGATCGAGTATCTCCACACCGATCGCAACTCGATCATCAACCAGCGCGAGGTCGGGATGGACACCGCCTCCTTCAGCCGGGCCATGCGGCGCGTCCTGCGCCAGGACCCCGATGTGATCCTGATCGGTGAGATGCGCGACGAGGAGACGGTCAGGACCGCGCTGTCGGCGGCCGAGACCGGGCACCTGGTGCTCTCGACCGTGCATACGCTCGATGCCGCCGAGAGCGTCAACCGGATCATCGACTTCTTCCCGCAACACGAGCAGAGCCAGGCCCGCGCGATGCTGGCCGGCACGCTCAAGGGGGTGGTCTCGCAGCGGCTCGTGCAGACGCCCGACCGGGGAGGGCGCGTGGCGGTCTGCGAGATCCTGCGGATGACCGGCCGCGCGCGCGACATGATCTTGGATCCGGAGCAGACCAGTCGCCTGCGCGAGGTCATCGCCGAAGGCGAGTACTACGGAATGCAGACCTTCGACCAGGCACTACTTCGGCACTACCAGGCCGGCCGCGTCGCGTTCGAGGACGCGATCCGCGTGGCCTCGAGCCCGCACGACTTCAAGCTGCTGGTGGCCGCGGACGGTCGCACCGCGACGTCGATGGAGGACCTCGTCGCCACCGAACCGGCACCGGGCGCGGTCGGGCCCGGGACGCTCAAGCGCTCGGGATCGACTCTGCCCCCCGGTACGCCCGCGACGCCCCGCTGCCCGGCGCCCCCCCCTGGCGTCCTGGCTTAGACGCCGCGCCGCGCTCCGCTTCAGTTCGTGAAGCATTGCGCTAGAATGGGCGTTCAGATGGTTTCAAAGGACACATGTCCGGTCTGCCGAACCGCCGAGATCGTCTGCGGCAAGTGGACGCTACTGGTGATCCGAGACCTCGCCAAAGGACGCTCGCGATTCTGCGAGCTGGAGCGCTCGCTCCGGGGCATCAGCCCCCGCACGCTCTCGTTGCGCTTGCGCGCGCTCGAGGAGGAGGGCGTCGTCGAGCGCCAGACGTTTCCCGAAGTGCCGCCGCGGGTCGAATACGCCCTGACCGAGAAGGGCCGGGCGCTGGTTCCGCTGATCGAGGACATGCGCACGTACGGACGGCGCTGGCTCGGAGCGGACTGCCCCGAGGATGACGTGATCGAGCCTGAGCCGATGGCCGAGCGCGAACCGGCCGCCGCGGCAGCCTGACGCCGGGGCGATGAGAATCGCGATCGCGGCGGATGAGCTGACCGGCGTGGCCGGCGCGATCGTCGAAGAGCTCCGCAGCCGCGGGCATGAGCCGATCCCGCATGGTGCGTTCACCGACGCCGAACGCCCAGATTGGGCGTGGGCGAGCGAGGTGGCCGCCCGCGACGTGGCCGAGGGCCGGGCAGAGCAGGCCGTGGTGGCCTGCTGGACCGGAACCGGAGCGTCGATCGCGGCCAACAAGGTCCTCGGGATCCGCGCGGCGCTGTGCGGCGACGCGCCGACCGCCGAGGGTGCCCGGCGCTGGAACGACGCGAACGTGCTCGCCCTGAGCCTGCGCACGACCTCCCGGGCCGGGCTCAAGGAAATCCTGGACGCCTGGTTCACCGCGGCGGCGAGCGATGATGCCGGCGACGCGGAGAACATCAGCCACCTTGCGGCGATCGAGCGCCGGGACTAGCCCCCGGTCGGCCTGCAGCCGCGTCACCGCGGGCAGGATCCGGGGCCCGCGCGGAGAATCGGCGAACGTGCGCAACGCCAACCTGCACGCCATTCTCGAGGCCTTCACCTCTGACTCCGCCCTCCAGCTGACGGCGGAGACCGCGGGCGGGAGCGAGATCCCGTTCGAGGTGATCGAGACCGACGGCGGCCGGCGGGGGCGGGTGCCGCTCTACTGCTACCGCCCGCTGACCGGCGCATTCATCCGCGAGCGCCTCGGCCTGCTCTCCGCGCTCCCGACCTACGCCCCCGCCGCCCGCGCGCTGGCCGACGCCGCGGGCACCGAGGCCTACCTGCGACTGCGCGGCGAGGCCCGCATCCCCGCCGAAGCACGGCAGCGCGCCGACGCCGCCCTACGCTGCTTCCTGGCCCGGGTGTTCGAGGAGCGCAGCGAATTCGGCCTCGACTCCGAGCGTTTCGAGGCCGCCTACCAGGAGCTCGAGCGCGCGCTCTACGAGGGTCGCTGCCTGAGCACCGTGATCGTGCCGCTGCTCGGGGTCGCGCTCGATCGCGACACTCGCGAGCTACCGCTTGGAGAAGGGCTCTCGTTGATCCAGGGTGACTCGCTGGCCGACGGCCCGACCGAAGCGGTCTGGGGCGCCGCCGGACCCGACGGGTTCTCGGAGGATCCGAACGTGCTGGCCTGCCTGACCGTCACGCGCGAGCGCTCGGCGCCGGCGCCGGTGGCGATCGCCCGGGCCCGCTTCCGGCGGGTTCTGACCGCCCTGCGCCTGTTCGAGCGCGGCGGCTACGCGCTGGGCCCGATCGCCTGGACCCGCACGGATGACGGTGCTTGGAGATCGGTCGCCTTCGGTACGAGTGGCCGGCCGCGGCTCATCACACTGATCCCGGTGGCGCAGGAGGACGAGCTGCGGGCGTTCTGCAACCTGATCCTGCGCCGCGCCCCAAGCGGAGGCGAGCTCGCCTGGGCGCTGGCCCGCTTCGAGATGGGCTGCGAGCGTCTGGCCCCGTTCGAGGCGTTGACCGACTACCTGCTCGCGCTCCGAGTCCTGCTCGAGCCGGAGGGACCGTCGAGCGGACGCCTGGCCCAGCGACTCTCGATTCTCTGCGCCCAGCCCGCGGCCCGGGTCGAGCTGGCCGAGCGCACCGCCCAGGCGATCTCACTCGAGCGCGCCGTGATCGCCGGGCTCGCGCCGGGCGACACCGACCCGACCCATCCCGTCGATTCGCTGGTCGACGGGCTGGCCGAACACCTGCGGGCGCTGCTGCGGGACGTCCTCTGCGGACATCTGAACGCCGACCTCCGCGCGATCGCCGACGAGTTGCTGGCCGAGGCGGCCGCGGCCGCGTAGGCCGCCGGATCAAGCCGAGCGCCCGACGCGGTCCTCTCGTCGGCCGGGTTATCCTGACCCGGTGGCCCCGGGCGCCTCAGAGAAGGTCAAGACTCCCAACATCGATCCCGCCTGCGTCAACGTCCCCCGGCGCGGCGAGGGGGGCTTCGAGGAGCTTTGCCATCTCGTCACCGACGAGGATCCCGACACGGCCCTGTGCGGCAAGGACGTCACCGGCTACCCATGGAACCCGCCCTGGCCCCGCTGCGAAGCCTGCGTGGCGATCGCCCGCGGGCGGATGAATTAGGCGTGCCCGAGCCCTCCGCCTCCGAGCCCGCCTACCACGTAGAGGTCCGGCAGTTCCCGAACGTCGCTCGGTCCTTCAACCTGACCCGGACCCAGCTCGATTCCCGGATCCTCGCCCCCTGGCTCGCGGGCCGGGCGGTCGAGATCGATGACCGGAAGTTCTCGCCGGATCGGGCGAAGCTGAAGATCATCGAGGGTCCGGCGCTGCGGACCGATGAGATCGCCATCGGGCGCGGGTGGGCGAACGCAGAGCGCGCCGGCCAGGACGCGACGCGGCGGCTCCTGGCCCGGACATCGACCGGCCCGGCTTCCGGTGACGCCAATGCCCCCTTGGAGGAGTTCAAGGAAAGGGTGCTCCACGCTTCTACCGGCCAGCGGCTCGAGCTTGGTGGCGTCGTGGCGCTCGCTGCCCAGCGGAGCGCCCGGTCGCGGGCCAGCGAGTGCCTGGCGCTGGCCGAGCAGGCGGTTTGGGAGCTGTTGCACCAGCGCCGAGCGGCACTCTTCGGCCCGGAGGGCGAACCCGTGCCGCGCGAGCGGTGGGAGGAAGTCGTGCTCGCCTGGGGGACTTGGGCCACGGACGGGACCTCGGGGCCGTCGCTCGAGGCGATTCCGCCCCTCGGGGCGTAACCGCTTTGGTGGTCGGTCTCAGAACCACTAGGAGACGACCTGGTCGATCATCTGCGCGCGCTCGGCCTCGCTGGCGAACAGGTAGCGGTGGACGCGCAGTAGCCCGTCGACGTCGTGGACGTCGTCGTCGAGGTGGGGCACCAGCAGCAGCGGCGGGTCCTCGAGCTCCGATCGCAGGCGGGCGATGTTGCGCTCGTCTCGCCGAGCGAGGACGTGGTAATCGTGGAACGTCTGCATCACCCGGGCGGCCAGGGCCGGCTGAAGCTGTTCGGCGAGCAGCGTCGCGATCTCGTCGGGTTGGGCGCCGAGCAGATCGTGGTGGACGCGGTTGACCACCACTCCCGCGAACGGGAGCCCGCTCTCGGCCAGCGTGCGCCGGAACCAGATCGCCTCGTCGATCGGCTCGCTCTGGGCCGAGGTGACCAGCA
>JALYXK010000069.1 GCA_030947145.1 Actinomycetota bacterium | reverse complement strand
GCCCTACACCGCGATCGGCGACGGGTGCACGATCGAGAACGCCGAGGTCGAATACTCGATCCTGCTCGCCGGCGCTTCCGTGCGCGACCTGGCCGGCCGGATGGAATCGTCGCTGCTCGGCCGCAATGTCAAAATCGGGCGTGATCAGCACCAGCCGCGGGCATACCGGTTCATGGTCGGCGACAACTCCGAGATCGGGATCCTCTAAGCCAAACCAGGAGAGCACAGATGAGCGACCACGTCCACACCGGCCCCGGCTATCCAACCGTACAAGCGGCGCGCGAGCAACCCGCCGAGCAGCTGATCTACGTGGCGGCGCTCTACGAGGGCACCGGAATCGACAAGCCGGACTTCGTCGCCGTCGTCGACGTCGACCCCGGCTCGTCGCGCTACGGCCAGATCGTCGGCCGCACCGACATGCCCAACGTCGGCGACGAGCTGCACCACTTCGGCTGGAACGCCTGCTCGTCGGCCTGCCACTCGCAGCTGCAGCGCGACACGCTGATCGTGCCCGGGTTTCGCTCCTCGCGGCTCCACCTGCTCGATGTCTCCGATCCGCGCGCACCCCGAATCAAGCACGTGATCGAGGGCGAGGAGCTCAAGGAGAAGACCGGGCTGAGCGCGCCCCACACGGTCCACTGCATGCCCGGCGACATGATCACCATCTCGATGCTCGGCGACGCCCACGGCAACGCTCCCGGCGGCTTCGCCGTGCTCGACGCCCGTGACTTCTCGGTCGTCGGCCGCTGGGAATCCGACCCGGGGGCGACCGAGTTCATGTACGACTTCTGGTATCAGCCACGCCAGAACACGCTGGTCTCCAGCGAATGGGCCGCACCCAACACATTCCAGGGGGGTTTCAACCCGGCCGATGTGGCCGAGGGCAAGTACGGCCGGAAACTGCACTTCTGGGACCTGGAGAAGCGCACCAAGGTGCAGACGATCGACCTCGGCGACGATGGTTGGATCCCACTGGAGATCCGCTGGCAGCACGACCCCGATTCGGCTCAGGGGTTCGTCGGCGCCACCCTCTCCAGCAACATCATCCGCTTCGCCCGGGACAACGGGTCCTGGTCAACGGGCAAGGTGATCGACATCGTCAACGAGCCGCTGGAGGGCTGGCCGCTGGAGGGCGGTGTGCCCGGTCTGATCACCGACCTCGTCCTCTCGCTGGACGACCAGGACCTGTTCTTCTCCAACTGGCTGCACGGCGACCTGCGCCACTACGACGTGTCCGACCCGCAGCGGCCGATCCTGCGCTCGCAGGTCTGGCTGGGCGGGCTACTCGGCCGCGACGGCGGGCACCCCAAGGCCACCGAGGCCCTGAACGGCGGTCCGCAGATGCTGCAGAACTCGCTCGACGGCGAGCGCGTGTACGTCAGCAACTCGCTCTACTCGACCTGGGACAACCAGTTCTACCCCGGGATCAAGGGCTGGCTGACCAAGCTCGACAAGCAGGCCGACGGCACCTTCGCCCTGGACCCGGACTTCTTCGTCGATTTCCACGAGCAGGCTGACGGCGCCCGACCGCACGAGATCCATCTGCCCGGCGGCGACTGCACGACCGAGATCTTCCAGTAGCTACCCGAGCCGCTTCTCGCCCCAGAAGCAGGCCACCGGGTTACCGTTGAAATCGTCGATCTCGTCGTAGCCCTCGGACTGGTAGAGGCCGCACGCGTTCACCTGCTTGGGGCCGGTGTCCAGCCGCGCGGTCTCGTATCCCAGCCGGCGGGCTTCGTCCTCCAGCGCCCGCAGCAGCCCTCGGGCGATCCCCTGCCCGCGCCGCTCGGGCACGACGAACATCTTCTTGATCTCGCACGTACGATCGTCGAGCCGCTTGACCCCTCCGCAGCACGCCGGCCGGCCGTCGAGGTAGCCGACCAGGAACGCGCCGCGCGGCGGGCTGAGCTCTTCGGGGCCGGCCTTCGGCATGGTTTGCCCGTCGAGGTCGAGGCCGTCGTACATGACCGCGATCTCGTCGCGCATCGCCTGGGCCAGCGCCGCTCCGTCGCCGCCGTTCATCGGGGCGAGACGGAAGTCGACCTCCGGGGCCATGGCTAGCGGCCCCCGAGCCGAGCGGTGAGCCCCGCCGGAGTCTCGGCCCCACCGACGTGGATCCGCGGCCAGGTCAACGCCGTGGATGTGCTCTCGGTCGTGCCCGCGCCGGTCGTGTAGGCCATCGTGAAGCCGGCGGCCTTGACCGCCTGCACCACCGCGTCGTCGTAGGCGCCGAACGGGTAGGCGAAGTAGTAGACGGGGTGACCGAGGACCGCCTGGAGCGTCCTTCGCGAGCCGGCCGTCTCCATGCGCAGCTCGGAGGGGGTGATGGCCCGCAGATCGACGTGGTGGGCGGTGTGGTCGCCGACGTCCATGCCGGCCCGGTCGAGCTGGCGGATCTGATCGGCGGTGAGGAAGCCCGGTTCGGTCATCCGCCCGGTGATCACAAAGAAGGTGGCCACCATATGCTGACGCTGCAGGTCGGGCAGGATCGTCCGGATGTCGTCGGCATAGCCGTCATCGACGGAGATGATGATCGGCCTGCTCGGTAGCACGGCGCCGGAGTACAGGGCCGCGAACAGCTGGGATTGATGGATGGTGTGGTACCCGCCGGCCTGCAGCGCGCTCAGCTCGGCCGCGAAGTCAGCGGGGTCGACCTTGAGGTCGGGCAGGCCGACAGCGCTCAGCGGCGCCACCCGGTGGTAGGTCAGCACCGGAACGGTCACGCTGCGGGCCTGGGCATTGGCCGGCGGGATCAGCGCCGGCGTCGGGTGCGCCGCGATCGGCGGCCCCTGGGCGCCGCGGCCACCGCCGGGCGTGACCGCGATGCCGACACGGCCGCTGCGACCGTGCGCACCATGACCCCCCGCCGCACCGGCGGTCGTGCCCGTGCCGCCGCCGCACGCGGCCAGCCCGAGCGCCACGACTCCGCCCGCCATCCACCCTGAGCTCCTGCGACGCGGACACACGCGCCCAATCTACCGAGGTTCCAGCATGCTTCTGGGTACCCTCCGTCCGGATGTCCGATCCGCCGCCTCAAGTCAAAGATCGGCTGCTCAAGGCCTGGCAGGGCGAGATCGTCGCCGGCCGGGTCTACGAGCTGATCGCGTTGCGGATGGACGAGCGCGAGGCCGACATCCTGCGCCGCATGGCCGAGGCCGAAAGCTCGCACCGCACCCGGCTCGAGGACCGGATGCGCGAGCTCGGCGTGGAGGTCCCCGACCCAGCCGGCGTGCGCCTGCCCCTGTGGCTGCGCCTGCAGGTCAAGATCGCGCCGATCGACCGCCTGCTGGCCGCGCGCGAGGCCGCCGAGGACGAGGAGGTCGACGACCTCTACAAGCGCGCGACGGGAGACCCGCAGACCGATCGGCTACTGCGAGAGATCCGCAAGGAGGAGCGCTCCCATTCCCTCGCCGTCCAGGACATCCGCTCCGGCGCCCGGGCCGGTGTGGGTGACGGCGGCGAGCCGGCCGGCGGTGCGGTCCCCAACCGCGCCGGTGCCAACGGCGGCCAGGGCCCGACCGCCCCTTCACCGGGGCGCCAGTTCGCCCAGGACCGGCTCGACAAGATCCTCGGACGCGAGAAGGGTCACGCGGCCGGGGGCGGCTGGGTCTCCGGCGCGATCTACGGGGCCAACGACGGCCTGGCCGCCGTATTCGGGATCGTCGCCGGCGTCTCCGGCGCCACCGGCGGGTCGAACGCCGTGCTCACTGCCGGCCTCGCCGGGGCGATCGCCTCGGCGCTGTCGATGGCCACCGGCGCGTTCCTGGCCGAGCGCTCGGAGGCGGAGGTCGCCGCGGCGAACGTCGAGCGCGAGCGCCAGGAGATCGCCGAGCACCCCGAGGAGGAGAAGGAGGAGCTCTCCCTCTTCTACCAGCTCAAAGGCATCGACCAGCGGACCGCCGACGAGCTGGCCGAGCGGATCTCCCACCAGCCCGATGCGATGCTGCAGGCGCTGGCCACCGAGGAGTTCGGGGGCATGGGCGACCGCGGCGACCCCAAGCAGGCGGCGATCGCCGCGGGCATCTCGACGGGCCTCGGCGCGATCGTGCCGGTGATCCCGTTCTTCTTCGTCACCGGGGCGACGGGGATCATCCTCGCCGCCATCGTCTCGCTGTTCGCCCACTTCCTGGTCGGCGCGGCAAAGTCGCTGGTCACGCTGCGCACCTGGTGGTCGGCCGGACTGGAGATGACGCTAGCCGGCGTGATCGTCGGCGGCGCGACCTACCTCGTCGGGCTCGCGCTCCCCACCTGATCCACCCTCGGGCTCACCCTGGCTGCGTGATCGGTCCCCGTGGCGCAGGCGGGCGAGTTCCTGCCGCAGCTTCGCGATCTCGGTCTCGAGCGCCGCCACTCGCTCGACCAGCCCGGCGGGAGGCGCGGTCACCCGAGCCGGGGCGGGAGTAGGTGCGGGCGAGTGTGTGGCCGGGGGCCCAGGCGCCGATCCGTCGTCCGACTCCGCGCCCAGCAGCTGGACGTAGCGGTCCTCCTTCTGCCCCGGGCGGCGGGTCAGCCGGCGCGCGTAGCCGTGAGCGGCCAGCGACTCGAGCACGAGCTCGACGTGCTCGAGCGACTCGATCGGGGTCATCCGCTCGCTGCGGGACTTCAGCTCCCCCGGCGTCTGCGCGCCGCGCAGCAGCAGGACGCTCAACACCGCCAGCTCCGCCCGGTCGAGCCCCAGCGCCTCCTCGGCCAGGTGCCGGTACTTGGTCGCGCGCGAGCTGTGCCCGCTGGCCAGCCGGGCTACTCCGTACTTGCACAGCCGCTGCGCCGCCTCCCTGACCGTCGGCTCGTCGTAAGCGGTGACCGGATCGCGGTTGGTGGCCTGGTTGCAGGCCAGGCGCAGAGCGTTGAGGGTCAGCGGGTACTGGTCGGGCGTCGTCCAGCGCTTCTCGATCAGGCAGCCGAGCACCCGCTGCTCGCAAGCGGTGAGCTCGGACATCTGCATGGGCCGAGGATAACTCCGGCGATCTCGCGTAGCTTCCCGCTGTGTGGCGATGATCAAAGACGCAGTCATCCCGGTCGCGGGCCTCGGCACGCGTCTGCTGCCGGCCACCCGCTCTCAGCCCAAGGAGATGCTGCCGGTCCTCGACAAGCCGATCGTGCAGTACGTCGTCGAGGAGCTGGCCCGGGCCGGCATCGAGCGGGTGCTGTTCGTCACCGGCCGCCGCGAGCGCGCGATCGAGGACCACTTCGATGCTGAGGACGAAGCCTCGGCCCCCGGGGCCGGTATGGAGTTCCTCTACACGCGTCAGCCGCGCCCGGCCGGGCTCGGCGAGGCGCTGACCCGGGCCGGGAGCTTCGCCGGGGAGCACCCCGTCGTGGTCGCGCTGGGCGACGCGATCATCGAGCCGCCCCCCGGCGCCGAGCCGGGCGCCGGCATCGTCGCCCGCCTGATCGAGGCCTACGAACGCACCGGGGCCAGCGCGGCGATCGCCGTCGACGAGGTCCCGAGCGCATCGGTGTCGCGCTACGGGATCGTGGTCCCGGCGGACGGACGACTCGTTCGAGCTGGCCACGGTGCTGGAGAAGCCCGACCCGATCGAGACGAGCAGCCGGCTCGGGGTGATGGCACGCTACGTGCTGGGGCCGACCGTGTTCGCCGAGCTGCGCCGGACGGCGCCCGAAAGCCGCTCCGGCGAGGCTCAGGGTAGCCGGCGCCCTGCGGGCCCTGCTCGCCCGCGGGGAGCGCGTCGTTGCGGTGCCGCTGGCGACCGGGGAGCGCCGCCACGACATCGGCACGGTCGAGAGCTACTGCTCGACGTTCCTGCGCTACGCGTTGACCGATCCGCGGTTCGGCGC
>JALYXK010000065.1 GCA_030947145.1 Actinomycetota bacterium | reverse complement strand
TCGCCGCCAGCGAGATCCGGATCAAGATGTCCGAGCTCTGTTACAAGTCGATCGCGCTGGATGTGACCGAGGACAAGAAGCACATCGACCTGTCCTCCGAGCCCCTCACGCTGGTCTGTGCGGCGGGTCTTAGCGGCTCGGCGGCCTCGGACGTGGCCAAGGAGGTGGCGATCTTCCGTGCCCACAAGGGCGTCCCCATCGTGATCGCTACCGAGGGGACCGAGGCGTTCGCCGGCGACGAGGCGCTGCTGTCCGTGCCCGCGGTGCACGAAGACGTGGCCTACGTGCTCTCCACGATGGTGGGACACCTGTTCGGCTACGAGGCGGCTCTGGCCATCGACGCCCAGGCCCGTCCGCTGCGGGAGGCCCGCGCGACGGTCGACTCGGCGGCGCAGCGGGCCACCACCGCCGATGAGGTGCTGAGGATTCTCCGCGTCGAGCTGGCCCCCCAGATCGGGGCGTTTCGGAAGAAGCTGTGGGCCGGCCTGTACAACTCGGCGCTGGAGCCGGCCACCACGGCGCGGCTGGCCGCGGTATTCAGCTACGTCGAGGGCGCCACGCCGCTGGACCTCTACGACCGAGAGTTCCAGAAAGCAGGCAGCCCCAGCAACGTCCTCAACGATCTGACCGCGTTCCTCACGCTGGCGATCGACGACGTCGCGCGACCGATCGACACCATCCGCCACCAGGCCAAGACCGTGACCGTGGGCATCTCCCGGTCCGACGAGGCGCTGTTCACGGTGCCGCTGGTCGGCCACATCCTGGAGGCGGGAGCGGCCCGCGGCCGGCTCAGCTACGTCAACCTGCGGACGCTCGCGGCACTGGATCTGGCCGTGGCCGAGGTGAAGGGCTACACCCGGTACCGCATCGACCGGCTGCCGGAGTCCGAGGAGATGTCGATCGCCGTCGTCGACCAGGGCGGAGAGGCGCGCGGTCTGCGCTCCAGGACCGAGTCCGACCCGAGCCTGCGCGGCACCAAGAAGCTCGTAACGGAGGAACGCGAGGTGCTGGTGGCCCGCGGCCGCAGCGACGGACGGATGGTCGTGTTCGTGCCCGAGGTCAGCGCCGGGATCACCACTGGCCTGACCTTGCTCCACGTCGGGCTGCACGAACGGCTGGATGTGGGTCGCACCCGCCGCGTGCTCGACGGCTACCGGCGGCGGCTGACGACCCTGACCAACGCGGTCAGGGAGACGGAGAGCAGCTTCGACGAGGAGCAGCTCGCGCGACTTCCGCTCGACGTCCTGCTGACCGAGCCGGTCAGCATCCTGGCTGATCAGTGGCGCCGCCTCGAGGAACCGGATACGTTGCGGGCGGCCGAGCCCACGGCTGAGGGTGGGCATTTGCGCACGTAGGACGTATTGGGGGTCGGGATTCGATGGAGGTAGAGGCCGGAGGTAACCCGCTGCATCTGGGGACCGAGGCAATGCGCGCGCTCGGTTACCGGACCGTCGACATGCTGGTCGAGCGGCTCTCAGATCCGAGTATCCCGCCGCTGCGCCGGGCCACCCCGGAGGAGATGCGAGCACGGCTCTCAGAACCGCCCCCGAGCGGCCCGCATGACTTCGGCGAGATCCTCGAGCGGCTGCGGCGGGACGTGCTGCCGTTCAGTAGCCGCGGCGATCATCCCGGGTTTCTGGCCTTCATCCCGTTCGCGGGTACCTGGCCCGGAGCGCTCGGCGATTTCATCGCCAGTGCCTGCAACATCTATGCCGGCTCGTGGATGGAATCGGCGGGCCCGTCGCAGCTCGAGCTCGAGGTCCTCGACTGGTTCAAGGACTGGATCGGCTTTCCGTCCACCGCCGGCGGGGTGCTGCTGAGCGGCGGCTCCACGGCGAACATGACCGCCCTGGCCTGTGCACGCGAGGCCCTGGTCGGCGCGATGTCCGGCGAGGTCGTCGGCTACGTCGGCGATCAGGCGCACTCCTCGCTCGGGCGCGCCGCGCGAATCCTCGGCTTCCGGCCGGACCAGCTGCGCGTGCTACCCACCGATTCCGGATTTTGCATCGAGCCCCGCACCCTTGCGGGCGCCGTCGACGCCGACTCGCGAGCGGGGCGCCGACCGCTGTTTCTGTCCGCGAGCGCCGGGGCCACCAACACCGGCGCGATCGATCCGCTCCCGGAGCTCGCCGCGCTGTGCCGGGACCGCGGAATCTGGTTCCACGTCGACGCCGCCTACGGTGGTTTCGCCGCGCTGACCGACCGCGGTCGCGCGGCGCTGCGAGGCATCGAGCTGGCTGACTCGGTCACCCTGGACCCGCATAAGTGGCTCTACCAGCCGTACGAGTGCGGCGCCCTGCTGGTCCGGGAGGACCACCGACTGCGGGCCGCCTTCGAGATGACCCCGGACTATCTCCAGGACGCCGGGGCGATGGTCGAGGAGGTCAACTTCAGCGACCGTAACGTCCAGCTCACCCGGAGCTCGCGCGCGATCAAGGTGTGGGTCTCGCTCCAGTATTTCGGCGCCGACGCCTTCCGCGCGGCGATCGATCGCACGCTGGACCTCGCCGGGCGGCTGTGGGCACGAATCGAGCAGAGCGAAGTGCTGGAGCTGACCGCGCCCCCTTCGCTGGGGGTGGTCTGCTTCCGGCGGCGCTCCCCGGCCGCCCGCGACGAGGACGAAGTCGACCGGGACAACGCCGATCTCGTCACTGCGCTGGAGCGCAGTGGGCTCGGTCTGATCTCCTCGACGGTCCTGCACGGCCGCTATTCGCTGCGCATCTGCGTGCTCAGCCCCACCACCGCGTGGGAGGACCTCGAGCGGGTGGTCGAGTTCCTGGAGCGAACGGAGCGGACCACCCCAGCCGGTCCGGAGCCGGCTTCGGTTTCCGGCTATGGCTACGAACGCGACCGCGAGATGCGGATGGCGCCGATCCGCCGGCGCGCTGCCGACGCCGGGCCGCTCGGGGCACCAGTGGAGGCCGTGGCCGACTTGCCGCTGTTCGCCGCGCTGGACGAGCGGCAGCAGGAGGGGGTGGCCGCCTTGGCGCGGATCACGGTATGCGACTCCGGCGAGACGATCGTCAAGCAGTGGGACCTGTCGCTGGACTTCCACCTGGTCGTCGAGGGCTGCCTCGAGGCGGAGATCGGGGGCATCGCGGTGAACCGGTTCGGGCCCGGGGACTTCTTCGGAGAGCTCGCCGCGCTCGATTGGGGTGCCGGCTTCGGCTATCCGCGGACCGCCTCGGTGCGCGCGGTCACCGAGACCACGCTGCTGACCTTCCCGGTCGGTTCGATGAACGACTTGCTGCGCGAGCATCCGTCGGTCGCCCGCCAGGTTCGGCAAGCCGCCGCGGAGCGCCTGAACGCCCAACGTCCGTGATCAGGTGGGTGCGTTCCGGCCGGATCGCCCGGGCGCTGGGGCCGGTGTTCGCCAATCCGCAGCTGCGGCGGATCGAGCTGGCCTTTGCGGCGTTCAACGCTGCCGAATGGGGCGTCTGGATCGCCATGCTGGTCTATGCCTACCGGCACGGCGGCACGCTCGCAGCCGGCCTGGTCGCACTCGGCCAGCTGGTGCCCTCCGGCCTGTTCGCGCCGATTGGGGGCACCCTGGCGGATCGGCATCCGCCGGCGCGGGTGCTGGCGCTCGGCTACGTCGCCCAGACGATGGCGATGGCGGCCACGACGGTGGCGCTGATCGTGTCCGCGCCGCCGCTGGTCGCCTACGCGCTGGCGGCGCTCGCCGCCAGCGCCGTGACGATCACTCGTCCCACCCAGGCGGCGCTGATCCCGTCGCTGGTCCGCGGCATCGACGAGCTGACCGGCGTGAACGTCGTCTCCGGCTGGATCGAGAGCCTCAGCCTGCTCGTGGCCCCCGTGCTCACCGGAGCGCTGCTCGCCGTCAGCGGGCCGGCCGCGGTGTTCGCCGTGATGGCCCTCGCCGGCGCCGGCGCCGCGATCCTGGTGGCGCCGCTGCCGGGCGTGGCTCGGACCGGCCCATCCGAGGCGGAGCCAAGCTCCGACCCGCCGCGTCCCCAGCGGGCTCTCCGACAGCTGGCCACCGTCGCGCGCACGGTGATGCGCAACCGCTCGGCCCGGGTGCTGATCTTCCTGCTCGGCGCCGAGTTCGTGCTGATCGGCGCCCTCGACGTCCTGTTCGTCGTGCTCGCCGTCCGGGTGCTCGGTCTCGGCGGCGCCGGCGCCGGCTACCTGAACGCGGCCTTCGGGGCCGGCGGCGTGCTCGGGATCGCCGCCACGATCCGGATGATCGGCCGCGCGCGGCTGGCGCCGCCGCTGGCCGTGGCGGCGCTGGTGTGGGCGGCGGCATTCGTAGCGCTCGGCCTGTGGCCGACGGTGCTCGGCGCGTTTGGGCTGCTGGCCCTGGCCGGCGCCGCCCGCACGCTGCTCGACGTGACCGTCCGCACCCTGCTGCAGCGGACCGTGCCCGCCGATGTGCTGGCTCGGGTGTTCGGTTTGATCGAGACGCTTGACTCCGCGGGGCTGGCGATCGGGTCGATGCTGGCCCCGGCGCTGGTTGGGGTCCTGGGGCCGCGAGCGGCGATCGCCGGTCTGGCCGCGATCTTCCCCGCCCTGCTGCTGTTGACGGGGCGGGCGCTGCGCCACATCGACGCCGACGCCGACGTTCCGGTGGTGGACATCGCGCTGCTGCGTTCGCTGGCCATCTTCGAGTCCGTGGGGGCACCCGTGCTCGAGGGCCTGGCCCGGGCGTCGGTCAGCCTCGAGATCGGCGCCGGCCAGTGCCTGATCCGCGAAGGCGAGGCCGGCGATCGCTACTACGCGATCGCCGACGGCACGCTGGCCGTGACGAAGGGAACCGAGCTGCTGCGCACGGTCGGCCGCGGGCACGGTGTCGGCGAGGTCGCGCTGCTGGTCGGCGTCCCGCGCACGGCCACCGTGACCGCGCAGACGCCCGCCTCGCTGCTGGCGATCGATGCCGATCAATTCATGGCGGTGGTCACCCAGCACCCGGCCAGCGCCCGCGTCGGCGGGAACCTGGTG
>JALYXK010000058.1 GCA_030947145.1 Actinomycetota bacterium | reverse complement strand
CTCGGCGTCCCGATCGATCCGCCCCAGGAGGTCGTGGCCCGGATCGTGTCCGACGTCGGATCGGTCGCGCGGCTGGCCCGCTCGGCCCCGGCGCGACTGGACCGACTGCTCGCGTTGGGTGAGGAGATCGCCGCGATCGGCCACGGCGTGCTGGAGCTCGGGGAGCGGCTCGACGCCCGCGCCGAGGCGATCACGGTGCTGGGGGAAGGGCTCGACGCCCGGGCCGAGGCGTTCGCGCTACTCGGGGAGCGGCTCGACGCGCGCGCGGCTGAGCTGCTCGAGCTCGGTGGCGGCATCAGCGAGCTCGGTGACCGGATCGATGCCCGCGGCGCCGAGATGGTGCAGCGCGCGGGGCAGGTCGTCGAGACCGGCAACGATCTCGTGCACGCGCTGCCGACGCTGGAGCGGGCGCTGGAGCTGGCCACGCCGCTGGAGGGCGCGATCGACCGGGTCGGCCGATTCGTGGACCGGCTGCCGGGCGGGGCCAACGTACGGCGAGCCGGCCCGCGCGACCCGGTCCGCTAAGGCTTAGAGGGTGGCCAGGTCAGTCGAGGGATCGCGGAGCTCGGCGGTATCGACGCTCACCTCGGCGCCGCCGGCGATCAGCCGTCGGGCCTCCTGGAGATCCTCGGAGCGACCCACGCTGAGCGCGGCGCGCAACCGGCCGCCGCCGAGATAGAAGACGGTGAAGCTCCCCTCGTCGATCGAGCCGCGGACGATCTCCTGCTCCCAATCGGAGGCCGGACCGACGTACTCGAGCGATGCCCAATCCGAGAGGTCGGAGAAGAAGTAGGGCACGATGTCGTAGTCGCGACCCTGGCCGAGCATGTTCTGTGCCGCCACCTTGCCCTGGTTGAAGGCGACGTCCCAGTGCTCGATTCGGATCGGCCGGCCGTCGTGGACGACGCTCCGGTACTCGGCGACGTCGCCGGCGGCGTAGATCCCGGGGGCCGAGGTCTGCAGCTGCGCGTCGACCGAAACGCCGCCGCTCGCGCCGAGCGTCAGCCCGGCGCCGCGGGCCAGCATCACGTCGGGATTCGCGCCGGCGCCTATCACCACCGCGTCGGCCTCCAGCTCGAGGCCGCTGCGGCAGTGCACTCGCGTGAGCCGTCCGTCGGATCCCTCGAAGCGGTCGAGCTGGTCCTCGCCGTGGATGTCGATGCCATGGGCCTCCAGCACACCCTGGAAGTATCGGCCGGCCTGCTCGCCGAAGCCGCGGCTGAGGACCGCTGATTCCATCATCACGATCGTGCAGTCGCAGCCCAGCTCGGTCAGCGACGCCGCCAGCTCGGTGGCGATGTACGAGCCGCCGATCAGCACGACACGCTTGCCGGCGGCGTCCTCGCGGATCGTGTCGGCGTTGCCCAGCGTGCGCAGGTAGTGGATGCCCTCGAGCTCGGAGCCTGGAACGTTCAGGCGCCGTACGTTGGCACCGGTGGCCAGCAGAGCCCGATCGAAGCTGACCTCTTGCTTGTTGGAGAGCTTGACCGAGCTCGTCGCCGGGTCGAGCTTCATCGCCGAGGTCCGGGTGAGGGCCTCGATCTCGTGCTTGTCGTACCACTCGGCCGGCTGGATCAGCAGCTCGGTTCGCGATTTGTCACCCCGGAGGTATTCCTTCGAGCAGGGCGGCCGGTCGTAAGGCAGGTCCGGCTCGCGGCCGATCAGCAGGATGGTGCCGTCCGCGCCGCCATCGCGCAAACCCCGCGCGCAGTTGGCAGCGGCCAGCCCGCCGCCGATCAGCACATAATCGACGTGACGATCGGCCATCGGGGTCAGGCGCCCGATCGCGCCCCGTTGACCGCGAACTGCGGGGTGATGTCGGCCTCGAGGCCGGGATCGAGGATCAGCAGCACCTGGTCGCCGGCCTCGATCACCGAATCGGCCTTGGGCACGAACCCGGCGCCGCCGCGCAGCACCGAGATGATCAGCGAGCCGTCGGGAAGCGACACGTCCTGAACGCGTACGCCGGCTGCGGCCGAGCCCTCCCCCACCTCGAGCTCGATGATCTCGAGATGCTCCTCTTCGAGGGCCAGCAGTTGCACCAGGCCGTACTCCGGTACCTCGTGCTCGATCAGGCGCAGGATCAGGTCGGTGGCGGAGACCGCCGGCTGGATGCCCAGCAGCTTGAAATGCTGAAGGTTGCGTGGATTGTTGACCCGCGCGACGATTCGCGCACAGCCGTACTTCTCCTTGGCCACCTGGCAGATGAGGATGTTGTCCTCGTCGTCCCCGGTCACCGCGATGACCAGGTCCGCGCGCGGGATCCCGGCCCGCTCCAGCACCCACAGCTCGGTGGCGTCGCCGTACTGGACGGCATGCTCGAGCTCCTCCTCCACCCGGCGGTAGCGGTTGTGATCGGACTCGATCAGCGTCACCTCGCGATCCTTGGCGATCAGCTCCCGCGCCAGGTTCCACCCCACCTTCCCGGCACCAGCGATGATGACGTACACGCTCGGCCCCCCGTTACGACGCGAGCGCCACGCGCTCGGCCTGGTCGATCGCAATCTGGGTCGGACAGATGGTGAGCAGGCCCTGCTCGGAGTACCACGCGGCCCGTCCGGGATCAGCGACCCGTACCACCACGCGAGGGACGTTGAACCGTCGCTGGGCGATCTGCGCGATCACCAGATTGGTGTTATCGCCCCGGGTCGCGGCCAGGAACACGTCGGCGGCCTCAATTCCGGCCTCGATCAGCCCGTCGATCTCCAGCGCCGTGCCGACGGTGAAGCGCCCCCCGGCGTCCTCCCAGGTCATCGTCTGGTCCTTATCGAGGCGCTCGTGCGAGAGCGGATCGCTGTCCATCACCGAGACCTCGTGTCCCGCGTCGAGCGCCCGCTTAGCCACCGCGGAGCCGACTCGACCGCAACCGATGATCAGAATGAACATGGGCGGGACTCTACGCGTTGTCGGAAACCGGCGCGGGCGCCGCGGGAGTGATCGGGGCGGGCGGGGGCGCCGCCTTGGCCAACGGCGGAGGCGTCAGCGATGCGGCCACGATCACCAGGGCGAAGGCGAGCAGGCGCAGCCCCAATTCGAGCCGGCCCGCTGGTAACGGCTCGGAGAACACGATCGGCCCGGCCGCGATCGTGGCCAGGTTCGCCGCGGCGCTGGTCAGCGCGATCACCGGGACGGCCTCACCGAGCTGGAGGCTACGGGCGGAGACGAGCAGCCCGACCAGCGAGGCGATCAGGATCACGAACGCCAGCGGGTGGATCAGGACGCCCAGGCCCAGGGGTCCAAGGTGCCCGCTGAGCGCCTTGATCGACGTGTCCGAGGCCGCCCAGAGCAGGCCCGCGGAGACCGCCAGCACGGTGCCCCGGCGCGAGCCGGCGGCGAGGAGAAGGCCGATCGCCGAGAGCGCGGCGATCCAGATCGCCAGGGTGCCCGGGGCGTAGTGGGAATGAGCACCGCGCCCCTCACTCCCGAGCGTCGCCGCCAGCACGGCCAGGCCGGCGGCGGTCAGCGCGACCCCGACCCACTCCCGCCGCGTCACGGCGATCCTGAACCAGCGATCGGCCACCACGGTGAGCAGCACGAGGCCGCCCGCGATCACCGACTGCACCAGCGAGATCGGCGCCAGCGCCAGCGCCCCCACGTGCAGTCCCCACGACGCGAACGCGATCAAGATCCCCAGCGCGTACAGCGGCGAGCGAAACAGCACGATCGTGCTGTGCACCGGGCGCTTCAGCTCGACGGCCGGAGCCTCGTTCGCCCCCCGGAACTTGTAGAGGAACCCCGCCACCGATCCGAACGCCGTCAGCAACGCGAGCATCAGCCCGATCTGCACGCTGATCGACATGGAGGCGAGCGTAGCGCGCGCCGGTCAGGCTTCCGTGACCTCGGCCGGCTTCCGCAGCGGCTCGAGATACAGCTTCGCCTCGGTGCGGGCCATGGCCCGGCGCATCGCCATCCGCGACCCCCGCCACCTCACCGTCACGGTGATCAGCCGCTTGCCGTCAGTGGTGATTAGCTGCGAGAGGTCCGGTACCCAGGCGGCATCGAGCCCCAGATGCGTCACCGTCTCCGGCGGCGAGAAGTTTCGCTCCGTGCCGAACTGCTGCCCATCCTCCACGATCAGCCGTTCCAGCCGCTGATAGGACTGGGGCGAGGAATCCAGATTCACCACGACCGAAACCCCCCGCCCGCGCACCGAGAACGAGCACTGCGGCTCCCCATTGTTCCCCGTCCCGACTTTCGCGCCGACCCCACCCGGCGCCATCCCCAGAGCCCGCGCGACGGCGTCCGCGGCCGCCGGCAGACAAACCGGAGGCGGCTTCACGGCAGCCCGATGCGGCTTGATCACGGGCTTCGAATGCCCGCCACACCCCGCGAGCACAGCGGCGGCCACGCCCGCTCCCACCCACCCGGCGCCAAGAGCACCGCGCGTCACCGCTCGCCAGCGCGGGCACCTGCCCCATTTCGGGGGGATCGCGCGTCCCGGAACCACGTCCGACACTCAATCAAACCCCTTGCGAGCAACGGGTTAACCAAGTCCGGGCGCGCGCCTCCCCCGAAAGGAGGGCGGTGCCTTCGCAAGGCCTTAGGTGATCAAGGGAATGATCAGGAGCGCCACGATATTCGCCACTTTGATCATTGGGTTGATGGCCGGGCCGGCGGTGTCCTTGAATGGGTCACCAACCGTGTCACCGGTAACCGCGGCCGCGTGGGCCTCGGATCCCTTGCCGCCGAACGCGCCATCCTCGATCAGCTTCTTGGCGTTGTCCCACGCGCCACCGCCGGCGGTCATCGAGATCGCCATGAACACGCCGACGACGATCACGCCGATCAGCAGGCCGCCCAGCGCCTCGATGCTGATCAGGCCGACGATCAGCGTGAACACGATCGGGATCAGGGCCGGGATGATCATCTCCCGCTGCGCGGACTTGGTCACGATGTCGACACAGGTGCCGTACTCGGGCAGTTCGGTGCCTTCCATGATCCCCGGATGCTCGCGGAACTGGCGGCGAACCTCCTCGACGACGGCGCCGCCGGCGCGGCCGACCGCCTCCATCGAGAGCGCGGCGAACAGGTAGACCATCAGCCCCCCGATCAGCAGGCCGATCAGGACTGGCGGGTTGCCGATCGCGAAGTTCTCGACCTTATTCTTGGCGACCAGTTCGTCCTCGAACGCGTTGAACAGTACGAGTGCGGCCAGTGCGGCCGAGCCGATCGCGTAGCCCTTGGTGACCGCCTTGGTGGTGTTGCCGACGGCGTCGAGCTTGTCCGTGATGGTGCGGACCTCCTCGGGCAGTTCGGCCATTTCGGCGATTCCGCCGGCGTTGTCGGTGATCGGTCCGAACGCGTCGAGCGC
>JALYXK010000044.1 GCA_030947145.1 Actinomycetota bacterium | reverse complement strand
GGCCGGAGCAGCGCTCGCGGTCTTTGAGCTGCTGGAGCTGCTCCCGCAAGCCGCCAGCCAGCCGGCGGCGCTCAATGCGCCGGCGCCGGCGGCGGCCCGGCGAAGCAACTGCCTGCGGGTGAGCGGGTCGAGCTGGAAGTCCGTCAGCAGACGTTCAAGCGCACGAAGATCGGTCATCGTACCCTCCCTCGGAGAAGTCCTGGATTACTGGCACCATCGGCACGACGTCCCGGCCCGATCATATGTGCGCTAGATGCGCGGCGATAAGTGTCCGCGACATACAGCTACGGGCCCGAGGACCCGCGAGGTGGTCCTGCTCAACCGGTGAGCTCGGCGCCGAGTCGCTCGGCCAATCCGATCAGCGCGCGCACCCCCGGCGAGTCCGGATCGACGTCGATCGGCGCCAGACCGTCTCGATCGGCCCGGGCGATCACCGGGTCCTCCGGGACCACGATCAGCTCCTGATCGCCGAGCGCGGCCTGGATCGCCTCGAGGTCTGCCGGCTCACGAATGCGGTTGGCGACCACGATCACCCGCGCGCGACTGGCCCCGATCGCCGCGGCGCGCGCGGCGACGTCGATGGCCTTCGCGCTGGGCTCGGCCACGACCACCAATACGTCCAGCTGGCCCGGCTGGACGCGGGCGACGGTGCCAACTCCCGCCTCCATGTCACAGAGGACGAGCCGCCCGTCGCCTTCTAGTTCCCCGAGCAACTGCTCGGGCGACATTCCGCATCAGGTTCAGCCGGGGTCGTACTGATCGATCCGGGTGACGACCACCAGACGCACGCCGTCGGGAGCATCGGTCCCGAACGCCTCGACGATGCCCTCGCCGGTGGGTTGGTGCTCGGCGTCTCCGTCGTCGAGGGACTGGCGAACCGACACCAGGGCTTCGGTGGCCTCGGGGCCGACGCCGAGCGAGATCCCGAGCATCGGGTTGGCGTCGGCGTCGAGGGCCAGGACGGTATGTCCGGCCCGCCCCAGGGCGCGCGCGACCGTGCCCGAGACGGTGGTCTTACCCGCGCCTCCCTTGCCCGAGACGGCGATCTTCACGCGGCCTGCCTGTGCGGATCGGATCGGGCTTCAAGCGTCTCGGCGAGCGTCTCGATCGCTCGCATGGCGGGGGATCGAGGCGCGTGGTCGATCGGGGCCAGGCCGGCGCGCTCGGCGATCCCCACCGCGCGGTCGGCCGGGATCGCGAGGACGACGGGCTCGCCGAGCATCTTCTCCACGGCACGTCGATCGCCGGCACCGGTCACCTTGCTGGCCACCGGCAGCACGGTGGCGCCGGGAGTGCTGCGGAGGATGGTGGCGATGCGCCGGGCGGTGAGCGCGGACTTCCAGGAAGGCTCGACCACCAAGACGAAGGTGTCGGCGTAGGGAGCCCAGCGGTAGGCGACCTGCCGGGGTCCGGCGGGAAGGTCCCCGATGATCGTCCACTCCTCGAACGCCCGGCTGCGCGACAAGCGATGAATGACCTGATAGTAGCCGTTGATCGAGCCCATGATCGCCGGCTGGCCCGCGGTGTCGAGCTTGCCGCACTGCAGATGGCGCACGCCGTCGGGAGCGTCTACCGCGTAGCGCTGCACGGCGCGGACGGGTCCGATGCCCTTGCGCAGGCGCCATCGCCCCTGCTCGTTCTTCTCCACGGCGTCGCTGAGCATGGCCGAGGAATCGAGACCGAGGCCTAGACTGAGTGCCAGGCCGGGCATGAGGTCTGAGTCCAGCGTCAGCACCCGGCGCCCGCGCCGGGCCAAGACGCGCGCGAGCGTGCCCGCAACCACCGACTTACCCGAGCCTCCCTTACCGATCACGGCCACGTGCATGCTCCGATACTAGATCAAGCAGCGGTGCGTTCCGGTGGCTCGCGGTATCGTCCGCGTTCAGGCTCGCGCACTCCCAACCAGAGAAAGGCAACTGATGTCAGACGAACACGAGGACGCCAGGTCGGAGAAGGACAGGACCCAGCGGTCTGCCTACCAGGACGAACGGGACGACACGATCGAGAGGCTGGGGAAGATGGACACCCCGGAGCCCACGCCACCCCGGGTGGACGAGGCCGGAGGCGCCGAGGGCTCCGACTCCGACCCGCCGGCCCCGGAGAAGAGCTGAGGACTCCCGCAGCAGCGCAGGTAAATCGAAGCGAGGAGGTGGGCGATGAAGTTCCTGGTCGTGTGGAAGCTCGAGATCGCGACCCTGTCAGCCGAGATGATGAGGACCGTCCTGCGAATGCCGGATGTGGCCAGGCCGCTTGAAGAGAGCGGCAAGGTCATCGGTCGCTACCACATCGTCGGCTACCACGGAGGGGCGTGGATCTTTGACGTAGGGTCAAACGAGGAGCTGGAGATGTTGCTGGCTCAGTTGCCCGTCTACAACTTCTCCCACTTCGACGTGTACCCGCTGGCCGACATGTCGTCGCTGCCGGTGGTACCCCCCGAGGAGTGACCGGACCCACCGCGGGGTCAGTCGTCTCGCACCGAGCGGGGAAACAGCGCGATCAGCACGTCCGTTGACTGGACCATCAGGGCCTGGCCCTTCACGGTGGCCTCCCACGCCGCGGTGCGAAAGCCCTCGCGGGGGATCGCGAAGGCCCCGAACGTCCTGTCATCCGTCCCGACGTACCACACGAAATCGGTCTCGCCGGGCGGAGCGTCGTCCTTGGGCTCAGCCTTCTGCAAGGCGCCGCTGAACATCGCGATCAGCGGCGCCCCCGGGCTGGCCGAGCGCACCGTGACAGTCCAGTGGTCACCCAGGCCCTCCTGGAGAGCGGCGACTATGCCTTCATGGTCAAGTGCCAAGGGTCAGCTCGCGAAGGTCGAGGACCGTTCCGTTCTCGAGGTCCCGGTCGAGCAGCGTCCATATCTTTCGGGCCACGTCCCGGGGATCGGCGAGTTCACCCCGCTGGTGGAGATCGACGAACTTCTGGCGCTTGGGAAAGTCCTTCTCCTCGGTCTGGCGTAGCAGCCCCTGCATTCCCGTGTCCACCGTCCCCGGGGCCACCGCGATCAGCTCGACGCCGCCCCGGAGGTCCTGCTCGGCCCCCACGTCGCGTACCCATTGGTCGACGCCCGCCTTGGCCGCCCCGTAGGAAGCCCACCCCGGATAGACCGAGCTGGCGGCGCCGGAGCTGAGCATCACGACCTGGCGCCGCGCGTCGATGTCCCTGGCGGCGGCCAGGAACATGTGCCCGAGAACCTGGGGAGCGGCGCTGCCCAGGATCACGTTCCGGGCGTAGGCGCCGGTGTCCACCTCTCCGGCGAAGCCGATCGGCTCGAGCATGCCCGCGGCGTGCACGAACACCAGACGATCGCCCGACCACGTCGCCAGCTCTCGCTCGAATGATCGAGCCACCGTCTCCCACGACCGCGGGTCGGCCAGATCGGCCCGGAGATGCTCCCCGGTCGGGGGCGGGCGCCGGCTGATGCCGATCAGCCGGGCTCCCGGCCAGGGAATCGCGGTGGCGAGCGCCTGGCCTATGCCGCTGGAGGCGCCCGAGATCCAGATCAACGCATTGGGCATCAGCGCGAGGTTACCCGGCAGCGGCGGGTGGCGGCACAATTTCTCGTAGACTGAGCTATCGGCCAAACCGCGAGCCGGCCGACCAAATTCAACGCGGGAGAGAGGCGATGACCGAGCCCAACGAAGACCCGGGCGGGGAGAAAGACCGGGATCGCCGCGACGACGACGATTACCCCGATAAGGACAATCCCGAGTACCAGATGGAGGAGGAGGAGGGACCAGGCGGATACGACGGTCGGGATCCGGCCACCGACATGCCGCGCATGCCCGGCGTCCCCGAGACCCAGGACGAATAGCCCCGGCCTCCACGGCGAGGCCTGCATCAACGGCGGCGGATCGCCAGTCCGGTTCTCGATCCCGTGATCAGGGCCTGCTTGTTGATGGCGCTCGGCAGTCCGCTGCCCAGGCCACCGGGCGTGTAGTACCACTGGTCGAAGGCGCTTTTGCGGAACACGGTGAACAAGGTCGAGTAGTACAGGGGAAGGGCCGGCAGGTCGCTGGCGATGATGCGCTGCATGCGCGCCACCAGTTGCTTGCGCTTGGGCACCTCAGCGGTGATCAACTGGGCATCGGCGAGACGGTCGAATTCGGGATTGACGTACCCCTGCGCGCCTTCCAGGCGGCCCTTGATCTTCGAGGAGTAGTACGCCCGCAGGGCGTCGGGATCGGCATTGGGAGACGCCCCCTGGGGCCCGGGGTAAAGGGTCAGGGCGAGGTCGTCGGCGCCCTGCTGAGCGAGGCTGAAGAGGGTGGGGAGGTCGACCGCCCGGGTGCTCATCTCGACGCCGACGTTCCGCAACGCCGGGATCAGCAGGTCGATGACCGGCGGGACCGGTGCGTTTCCGGCGAGGATCCGAAAGCTCAGCGCTCGTCCGTTCGGGGCCTGTCGCGTGGCCCCGGGGCCAGGCCGGCGGTAGCCGGCGCTGTCGAGCAGCCGGTTGGCGCCGGTGGGGTCAAACGGGTATTGCTCCACGTCGACGTGGTATGGGTGGCCGGGCGGCAGGAAGCCGGGGTTGCCAATCGCGCCGTTCGTTCCCAGCAGGCGCGAGACGAGCGCGCCTCGATCGAGCGCCATCGCGCAGGCGCGCCGAAATCGCACATCGGCCAGGGCGCCACCCTTGCCCAGATTCCAGATCAGCGGAAAGGTGAAATCGCCGGTCTGCTGGATGATTCCGAACGCCGGGTTGGCGCGAAATGACGCGAGCGCATCGGGCGAGACGCCCTCGGGCGGAGTCTCGCCTACGTCGATCGTCCCCGCCTCCAAGGCCACCAGCTCGTCGTCGACCGGCACCAACTCGACCCGTTGCACGACCGGCCGGCCCAGGAAGTACGAGTCGTTGGCGACGAACAGGTACGAGCCCTCGCCCGCGGAGTAGGACTTCAGCCGGTAGGGGCCCGAACCGACCAGCACAGCCAGATCCTGCGCCTCCGGGGCATTGGTGATCGACGCCCAGATGTGCTTCGGGATGATCGGGACAGCGCCGGCGACGGAGCCCAGGAAGGTGACGGCCGGAACCCCGAGCCTGACCTCGACCGTGAGCGGACCCGTGGCGCGCGCGCCGCTGACGTTGAAGGCCTGGGCGATCAGCAGCGGCCCAAGCGACTGCTTGGCGAAGTATTCGTAGGTGAAGGCGACGTCCTCTGCGCTCAGGGGTCGCCCGTCCTGCCATCTGACCCCGTCGCGGAGCTGAAAGGTGTACGTCAGCCCGTCGGAGGAGCGAGAAACGCTACGGGCCAGCCACGGCAGCAGCTGCCCCGTGTCGTCCTTCCACATCAGCGAGTCGTAGATGAAGTTCATCTGCACGTACCCCGGCCCGCCGATGTAGGCAAAGGGCGACGGGAACCCGAACGTCCCTCCGGCGAGTCGCACGGTGCCGCTCGCGGCACCCGAGGACGCGCCACATCCGCCCAGGTAGATCGCCGTCGCCGCAGCCGCTGAGCCCTTGATGAAAGTGCGCCGGTTCACGCGCGAGTCCATGCGCTCTCCTCCCTGTTCTCCGCAGTTGGCTGTTCATAGCTCCTGCCCAACGATGAACCCATTCCGGCCGCTTCCACCAGCCGGCGGGCGGCGGCTGATTGCGGATTGGTGCAGACCAGCTCGGATGGGCCTTGCTCGGCGACGCGGCCGCCGTCGAGTACGACGGTGCGATCGGTCACCTTGCGCACCACGGCAACGTCGTGCGAGACGAGCACGAGCCCGAGCCCCATCTCCACCTGAAGCTCCCGCAAGATCACCAGCAGGCGGGCCTGTTCGGAGGCGTCGAGCATGCTGGTGGGCTCGTCGGCAACGAGCAGCTTCGGTCGCGCGATCAGCGCTCGCGCCAGGGCGATCCGCTGCAGCTCTCCTCCGGACAGGTTGTGGGTGCGCTCGCGCAGGAACTCCGTAGAGCTCGGGAGTCCCACGGCTTCCAGCATCTCCGCTACTCGGGCCTCGGACCCGGGCCGGCCGACGGTGCCGTCGATGTCCAGCGGCTCGCGGACGATCTCCTGCACGCTGAGCCGTGGCGAGAGCGCGTCCCAGGGGTCCTGCATGACCAGCTGAATGGCGCGCTGGAACGTTCGTTGCTCCTGACGCCAGGAGCGCGACAGCCGGTGCGACCCGAGGCAGACGGTGCCCTCGTCTGGGTTCAAATGGCCGGAGAGGATGCGAGCGAGCGTGGTCTTCCCGCTCCCCGAGGCACCGACGATTCCGACCGCCTCACCGTGTCTGACCACCAGCGAGACCTCCGCCAGCGCGGTCATCTTCTGCTTGCCGCTGCGGTAGGTCATGCCGACCCCCTCAGCCTTCAAGAGGTCCAGGACGCCGCCGAAGTGACAGGTTACGAGGCGCCCTCGCGAAGGCTCCAGAGCAGGATGCTGCTCGGCACAGATTCCCTCTGCCTGGGTGCAGCGCGGGTGAAACGGGCAGCCGCCGGGAACCTCCCTGGGACCGGGAGAACGGCCTCGGATCGGATGCAGATCCTTGGTGGTGCTCATCAGCGGATACGCCCTGACCAACGCCCAGCTGTATGGATGAGCGGGATCCTGGATCACGGCTTCACTGGACCCGGCCTCCATCACCTCTCCCGCGTAGAGCACGATCGTGCGCTGCGCCAGCGCGACCGCCGCGGGAAGGTCGTGGGAGATGATGATCAGCGCGAAGCCCCGCTCCCGCGCGAGCTGGCCCAGCCGCCCCAGGAGCTCCTCCTTGGTGACCGGATCAAGTCCGGCCGTGGGCTCGTCCAAGATCACCAGCTCGGGATCCAGCGCGAGCGCCATGGCGATCATCGCCCGGCGCCGTTGCCCGCCAGAGAGCTGGTGCGGGAAGCGCTCCAGGGTCGAGGGGTCGAGCAGGACCTCCTGGGCCAGCTCGGTGGCGCGGGCGCGCGCCTGGGCTCGGCCCATCCCGGCCCGTTCGCGCAGCGGCTCGGCGATCTGCGCCCCGACGGACGACACCGGATTGAGTGGAGCGCCCTGCAGCCCGATCGCCGCCTTGGTCCAGCGCACGGAGCGCAGCAGCTCGGCACTTGCCCCCAATAACTCCTCGCCGTCCAAGCGCACGCTCCCGCTCGCCTGGGGAGGCTGAATCAGCCCGACGGTGCACTGGGCCAACGTCGACTTGCCGGCGCCGCTCTCTCCCACGATGGCCAAGCTCTCGCCCCGGTCCAGCGACAGGCTCACGCCCCGTAGCGCCTCCACCTGGCCCTCGAATTGCACGCGAAGATCGGTGATCTCGAGCAGCGGCGCCATCAGGATCGATTCCAGCGCGGATTGAAACGTGGCTCGACCGCGAGGCCGAGAAAGGCGAGACCGGAGCAGACGATGATGATCGCGAAGCCCGCCGGCAGCACCCACCAGATCCACTCCGAGGTGAAGTACACGCCCTCATGGGTGAGGGCACGGTTGAGCACTCCACCCCAGGTCACCTGCGCGGGATCGCCCAGCCCGAGAAACGCGAGACCTGACTGGAGGACGACCGCCGTGCCCATCCAATAGACGAGGTTGGCGGCGAGCATCGGTCCGAGCGCGGGGGCGAGGTGGCGGCGAAGCACGTACAGGGCGCCGCCCCCGAAGCCGCGAGCCGCCTGCACGTGCCCGCGCTGAGCGAGGCTCAGCGTCTGGCTGCGCAGGACTCGGGCCACGCTCGGCCAGGCACCGGCGGAGATGAGGACGATCACGGCGATCTCGTTGGCGCCGACGAGCGCGGCGATCAGGATCAGCAGCGGCAGCATGGGGATGGCCAGGAACATGTCGACGATCCGCATCGCCACGCTGTCCACCCAGCCTCCGAGGAGTCCGGCCAGGCCACCGAACACGAGCCCCACGAAGATCCCGATCGCCGCCGCCGGCAAGGCCACGACCGCCGCGGTCTGGGCTCCCCAAATCAGCTGCGAGAGGATGTCCTGGCCCACGTCGTTGGTTCCGAGCAGGTGTTGCGCCGAGGGGGACGCCAGCGCGGTCCCTGAGATCGCCTGACTGCCGTAGGGGGCCAGCAACGGCGCGAGGGCCGCGATCGCCGCAAACGCGGCGGTTACGCTGCCGCCCACAACCAGGAACGGCGGCCGCTTCGCTCTCATGCCGCGATCCTTGGATCCAGGCGCCGGTAGAGCAGATCGGCGAGGCGGTTCGCCGTGACCACGAGCAGGCTGAGCATCAGGAAGCAGCCCTGCAAGGTCGGATAATCGCGCACCCCGATCGAGTCGAACATCAGCCGTCCGATCCCCGGGTAATTGAATACGGTCTCGATGAAGATCGCCGCCACCACTGACCACCCGATCTGCAGCGTGGCCACGGTAATGGCGGGCAGGAGGGCGTTGCGCGCCGCGTAGCGGTACTTGAGAACGTGATCGCTCAGGCCCTTTGCCCTACCGAGCAGCATGTAGTCAGAGCCGAGCTCACCCACCATGCTGGCCCGCATCACCAGATACTGATAGGCGGTGAACTGCAGCACGAGGACCCCCGCCGGCAATACCAGGTGATAGGCAACGTCGGTCACTTTGTGCAACAGGCCGAAGCTCCCGGAGAAGGGCGTCTGCGCGCCCGCGAGCGGAAACCAGCCGAGCTTAATCACGAACACGTACAGGACCACGAAGGCGAGGAAGAAGGCGGGGAAGTTGTCCGTGGCGACGAACAGGGCGATCAGGCGGCGGTCCTCACGGCTGCCCCGCCTCCAGCCCGACCGGATCCCCGCCAGCATCCCGATCGCGGTCGCCAGTATCAGCGAGGTCCCGATCAGCAGCAGGGTCCACGGAAGCCGGCTCAGCAATACGCTCGTGACTGGGGTGTTGTACTCGATCGAGGTGCCGAGATTCCCGTGGGCCAGTCCTTTCAGGTAGTCGAAGTACTGCGTGAGCAGCGGCCGGTCCAAGCCGTAGTAGCGCTCCACCGCGCTCCGCGTCGGCGTGTAGCCGACGTAGGTCGTCGACTGGGGATTGCTCAGCGCCTGGATCGGCTTGCCGGGCAGCGCCCGCGGGAGAAAGAAGTTGAGCGTGACCAGAAAGAAGACGATGACGACGTAGGAGGCGAGCACCGCCCACGCCGACTGTCGCCTGGAACCCGAGCCTTGGCCTCCCGAGTCGCGGTCCTCGTCGATCGGGGACGGTACGACGACGCTCTCGACGGCGTCAGCTGGGGACCGGGTCAGCGAAGGCAAAGCCGCCCGTCAGACTAACCGGGCCCCGCGTGACAGGAGGACAGGCCCAACGCCTTGGCTTCGTTGTTGACGGCGACGTACGGCGCGCTACTTTGGATGCTCACCGGGTTCCGCTTCATCCCGGCGACAACCGCTCGCGACGCGGTCAGCCACTGCTTGTACGAGGTCGCCAGCTTCGCCTCGGGCTTGAGCGCGCTGAGCTCGCCGATCTGCGCCGTGTATTGCGGGATGATCGTCCCGAACGCCAGCTTTCCGAACTTGGCGGGGCTCGGGAGCTTGCCGCCCGCCAGCAGCTTGCTCGCCGCGGCCGTGATGACGTCCGTATGTTTTTTACAGATAGCGTCACCCTTGGTCTGTAGAGCTGCCTTGCTGAGTCCGGAGCTGCTGCTCCCACACCCGGCGACCGCCAGCACGATCAGCGCCGCCGCAGCGGCCAGGACCCCGCGGGCCCATCTCGAATTCGCCCCATTCGACACGATCAGTCCTCCCCTCGCTTTGCGGCGAAGATACCAGGATCGGCCTGATCGGGGTCGCCGTGCTATATGCATTTCGCACCTACTGACACCCGGCGGCGCGCCAGCCATGTCGCCGGAACCATTGGGTTACCAAAACTGATAGTCCCATCCGCGCCGGTGCCAGGGCTAGAGTGCCAACCGCCACGGTGCGACCGGCGCCCAAGCCGTCCCGCCCAGCGGCTCGAACAGTGGCGTCAGCCGGGGGTCCGCCGGTAGCGCGGCCAGGTCGGTGCAGGCCGCCGCGCACGGAACGCCGGCCGCGGCGATGCGCTGCACCCAGTCCGCGGTGACGCCGCCGGAGATGCGTTGCGCGATCAGCGCCTCGGTCACCTCCGGCGCCGACGAGGTCGGCTCGACGTCGCAGGTCAGGCAGAGCCGGTGTAGGGCTTCCTCGTCCTGCACGCTGAGCACCAGGATGCCATCGGCGGTCGCCAGCGGGTGATCGAGCGGCGTCCACACGGGGCGACCCCGCCGCCGGCGCCCGCTCTCTTGGTCGCCCGACAGCGCCTCGAGGACATGGGCCTGGAGCGCCATGGCGCCGGCGAACAGCGAGCCGCCGACCCGCTGACCGCGGCCGGTGCGGCCGCGCAGGTACAGGCCGAAGAGCGCCGCCTCGCAGGTGCTGAGCGCTCCCATGTAATCGGTGAGCAGGAACCTGGAGGGCAGCGGTGGGCGGCCCTCCGGCGTGATGCCGGCGCCGACGCCGGCGTAGGCCTGCACGAGGAAGTCGGTGCCCACCATCTGCGAGACCCCCGGGAGCTCGCCCCACCCGGAGCCGTGGGCGTACACGAGCGTCGGGTTCACGGCGGCCAGGTCGTCGGCCTCGAGCCCCCATTCGGCCGCCTTGTCCGGCCGCCAGTTGTGCAGGAACACGTCGGCGCCCGCGATCAACTCCGCGAGCTCGGCCCGGTCCTGCGGACGGGCGAGGTCGAGCTCGACGGGCTCCTTGCCGCGATTGAAGGACAGAAAGAACGTCCCGTCCTCGCCGACGGCCGGCGGGATGCTGCGCGACAGATCGCCGCCGGGGGGCTCGACGCGGACCACGTGCGCTCCGAGCGTCTGTAGCAGCCGCCCGGCCAGGGGACCCTGGAGCCGGGTGCTCGCCTCGATCACACGGAGGCCGGCGAGCGGCAAGCCGGCCTCGCCTGCGCTCACCACGGCCGCCGCACCCCCAGCGCCCGAAGGCTCGCGGAGCGCCTGAACGAGCGGGTGTCCGGCCGAGAAGCCAGGGTCTGCCAGGACCTCGTCGTAGGACCGGACTGCGCTCAGGCTCACTCCACACGCGCCGGCGGCGGCGGCGAGGTCGGCCAGCGAATGAGCCCTGGTGGCCTCGTGCAGACCCGGGGGAAGCGTGCAGGTCCCCCGGAAGTAGCGGGGGCGGAACAGCCGCCACGCCCGCTGGAGATCGGCGTCGCCCGCGCCCAGTCGCTCCCAGTATGCCCGCCAGACCGAGGCGTCCAGTGTCTCGATCTCGAACCAGTGGCCATCGGCGCTGCGGAACGGGGGGCCGGGAGCCGGACCCGGCGGGACGGGGACCCATTCGCTGCCGGTGGTGGCGGCCGCCACTCGGTGCGAGAGCAGCAGCAGGGCGGCCTCGAGCGCCGAGGTCGCCACCGTGGCGATCGGTACGCCGCGGTCCCGGCCGATGGCAGCGGCGAGTGCGGCCTGCGCCGCGAGCATCCCGGCGGTGACCGAGGCGACCTCCAGGCCGAGCCGGCGCGGGCCGCCGGCGTCTCGGCCGTGCACCAGCATCATCCCCGACATGGCCTGGACCGCCGCCTCACTCCCCGGTCGATCGCCGACCAGCGCCGGTCCGTACCAGGAGAGGTCGACCCCGAGCGCGTGGCCGTCCCAATCCAGGAGCGACTCGCCCTCTCTCGACCCCTCAGCGGCCCTTGCCCCCAGCGGCGCCAGGCGGCGCGCGCAGGTCTGACGCGCCAGCGCCGGCCCCCCGAGTGCGACGGCCACCTGAGTTAGGTCCCCGTCGGCTTGGTCATGGCGTCAGCCGGTCCGGACCGCGGAACAGGTAGGTGACCTCGCGGACGTCGGCGACGCCGAGCATGCTCATCAGCATCCGGGTCAGCCCGAGGCCGAAGCCGCCGTGGGGCGGACAGCCGAACTTGAAGAAGTCCAGGTAGGGCCGGATGTCCTCGATCGGGAGCCCGCGCGCGATCGCCTGGCCGGTGAGCCGATCGTGGCGATGCTCGCGCTGGGCGCCGGAGGTTATCTCCAGCCCCCTCCAGAGGAGGTCGAAGCTCCGCGTCTCGATCGAATCGTCCTCGCAGCGCATGTGGTAAAAGGGCCGACTCCGGTCCGGGTAATCGGTGATGAAGACGAACTCGTGGTCGTGCTCGCGGGCGACGTGCTCAGCGAGGCGGCGCTCCCCCTCGGGGTCGAGGTCGTCCTCCGTATCCGCCCCCCACCCTCCGGCCGCGACGATCTGCTGGGCCTCTGGAAGCGTCAGCCTGGGGAAGGGAACATCGGGGACCCGCAGCTCCATGCCGAACCAATGCAGGACCTCCGGCCCGTGCTGCGCCCGCGCGGCCGCGATCACCCGCCGCAGCATCTCCTCCTCGAACGCCATCAGCTCCTCGTGCGAGTCGATCCACGACATCTCGACATCGACACTCGTGAACTCCGTGTCGTGGCGGCTGGTCGGGTCTGGTTGGGCCCGGAAGACCGGTCCGATCTCCAGCACGCGGTCGAAACCGGCCGCCATCGCCATCTGTTTGTAGAACTGGGGGGACTGCGCCAGGTAAGCGCGCCGGTCGAAGTAGGCGACGGGAAACAGCTGGTCGCCGGACTTGTTCGGGATCGGCCGCAGCTTGGGCGAGTGCAGCTCCAGGAAGCGCCGCTCCTCACAGAACGCCCGCAGCGCGCGCTCGGCCGTGCTCTGCACCGCGAAGATCAACCGGTTTCTCGGGCTGCGCAGATCGAGGTAGCGCCAATCCAGGCGTTGCTCGCGCGAGGACTCATCGGTGATCGGCAGCGGCTCGGCGGCGGGGCCCGCCACGTCGAGGCGCTCGACCATCACGCGCAGGCCCCCCGCTGGTGCCGACTGCACTGTCCCGATCGCCTGAATCGCCGATTCCACGACCAGCCCCGCGATCCCGTCCTCGAGCATCAGATCGGCGAGCCCCGTATGGTCGCGCAGCACCACGACCGAGCGCCCCGCCGCGGGCCTGAGCTCGTGCGCCCAGCCGCACAGCCGCACCCGCGCGCCCCGGCAACGGCCGAGGTCGGCGACGAGCGTCCGGGCCTTCACGAGGCGCCGGCCCCGATCGATGCAGCCGACAGCGCGATGGCCAGCTCGGCCACCGTCGGATGGTCGAACACGGTGATCGGAGTCAGCTCGACGCCGAAGCGGTCGCGGAGCCTGGACGCCACCTGTGCGGCCGCCAGCGAATGTCCGCCCAGGTCGAAGAAGTTTTCGCGCAATCCGATCTCGGCGCGTCCGAGCACTTCCTGCCAGACGGCGAGGACGGCGGCCTCGACGTCGCTGCCGGGCACGGCCGGCGGCCCAGCTTCCGGCGGCGCGGAGAAACGCTCGCGCAGGTCGCGCTTGATCACTTTGCCCGATGCGGTGCGCGGCAGCGAATCGAGGAACACCACGCGGTGCGGGACCTTGTGCTCGCCGAGCCGGTCGCGGACCGCGGCCTGCAGCGCACGCGGCTCGGTTTCCGCCTTCACCACGACGGCGGCCGCGACGTCCTGGCCGAGCACGTCGTGCGGCACGCCGAACACCGCCGCCTCGAGCACCGCGGGATGCTCGTAGAGCACGTCCTCCACCTCGACCGAGGAGACGTTGAGACCGCCGCTGATGATTACGTCCTTGCTCCGATCGACGAGATGGAGATAGCCGTCGGCGTCGCGGAAACCGACGTCGCCGGTGCGCAGCCAGTCCCCGGCGAAGGCGGCCGTGGTGGCGGCCGGATCGCGGTAGTACTCCCGTCTCGGCGAGCCGGGCCGTCGCAGCCAGACCTCTCCGGTCTCGCCCGCGGGGACCTCGTCCCCGGCCTCGTCCACCACCCGCAGCTCGGTCTCTCCGACCGGACGCCCGACCGCGTGGGGACGAGCCGGGTCGTGGCGCATCAGCGTTCGCGCGCCGCCCGACTCGGTCAGCGCGTAGGCGTTGAACAGCTCGGCCCGGGGGAAGATGGCGGCGAGCTCCGCCCACAGTCCCGCGGGTGCCGGCGCCGAGGACAGGGTGACCCGGTCGACCGAGGAGAGGTCGAAGTGCGCCGCCGTCCCGGACGAGACCAGCAGCAGCGCCATCGCTGGGACGAGCTGGAGGCGCCTGATCCGCCGCTGCGCGACCACGGCGCACAGCCGCTCGGGGTCGAAGGACGGTAGGACCACCGCGGTCGTCCTGCGGCGCAGCGGCATCCGCACGCACTCCTGGCCGGCGTTGGTGCCGATCGGGAAAGCGTGCAGGAACGATGCCTCTCCCTCCGGCGGGGGCGGCAGGTCGTGCCCGAGGATGCTCGCGTGCGTGCACGCCACCCCCTTCGGGCGCGCGGTGGTGCCCGAGGTGTAGATGATCTCCGCCAGCTCGGTGCCCGGCGCCTGAACCTCTATGTCGTCGCCCGACCCCGCGGCCTCGACCTCGCGCGGGTCCAGCACGCGGCGGCCCGGGAGGGGTGCCAGCGGCCCCGTGAGCTCAGCTGGACACAGGACGATGCCGATACCGGCGTGCTCGACGACGTGCACGAGCTCGCGTGCGGAGAAGCGCGGCGAGCATGGCACCGCCACCGCACCGGCTCGGTGGGCCGCCAGATAGCAGACCGCATAATCGGTCCAAGACTTGTTGTCGAAGAACAACCCGACGCGCTCACCAGGAGACACTCCGAGTTCGATGAGCCCGCGTGCGACCGCGCCGGAGCGCTGCTGCCACGCTCGGTAGGTGACACTCTCGCCGCCGTCCACAACGAGCGCGACGTGCTGGGGGCTCGCCCGCACCCGCGCCACAAGGAGATCGGGAACCCGCGCCGTCGCTGACATCCTCGATCGACGCTACCACAGGGCACTCAGCAGGGGTGACACGCGGGTGCCTCCCTGTGTTAGGTTCGCACGATGCCAGGAGAAGGCCGCCTTCGCGTGCTCTGCACCTGTCTGCCCGGGGTCGGACACTTCCTGCCCATGCTGCCGTTGGCGCGCGCGCTCCAAGACGCGGGTCACGAGGTCGCGTTCGCGACCGCCGGCGAGTTCCTGCCCTACATCGAGAGACACGGCTTCGCCGCATTTCCCGCGGGCCTCAGCCTTCCGGAGCAGATGCAGCGGGCCGCCCAGCGCTTTCCCGAGCAGCACGCGCTGCCGCCGGGCAAGGAGCGCTTCTGCTCGTTCGTTCCCCGCATGCTCGCCGGCGTCGCCGCGCCGGCCCGCGCCGCGGACCTGGTACCGATCGTCCGCGAGCAGCGCCCCGACGTCGTGGTCCACGACGAGACGGACTTCGGCGCCCCCGTAGCCGCCGCGGCCGCCGGCATACCCTACGCCGACCACAGCGTCGCGATCTTCCGTCCCCTGGAGGCGGCTCGGGTGGCGCGGGAAACGATCGTTCCGCTGTGGGAGGAGTCGGGGGTCGAGCTCGGCCCGTTCGGGGGGTTGTTCCAGTACCTCTATCTCGACGTCTGCCCGCCCAGCCTGCAGTCACGTGAGATCGACCAGATCGACGTCGCCCACCCGATGACCAACGCGCGCCTGGGCGCCGGCGCGCCGGCGCCACCGGCCTGGATCGACGACCTGCGCCCGGTGCCGACGGTGTACGTGAGCCTGGGCACGCTCTTCAACCAGGATCCCCACGTGTTCGCCGTGATCCTGGAAGGGCTGGGCGATGGTGATCTGGACGTGATCGTGACGATCGGCGCGGATCAAGATCCTGCCGTGCTGGGCGCGCAGCCGGCGCATGTGCACATCGAGGGGTTCATCCCCCAGTCGGCGCTGCTGCCCCGCTGCGACGTCGTCATCAATCAGGGGGGCACCGCGATCTTCGAGATTCTCGCGCACGGGCTCCCGCTGCTCATCCTCCCGCGGGGTGCCAACCAGTTCGACAACGCCGAGGCGTGCGTGGCCGCGGGGGTGGCCCGCAGCCTGCTTCCGGCCGAGGTCACCGCGGACGCCGTTCGGGCGGCGGTGCGGGCCTTGCT
>JALYXK010000284.1 GCA_030947145.1 Actinomycetota bacterium | reverse complement strand
CGCTACTGATGGTCGGCTCGTCGTTTCCCTACTCGGAGTTTCTGCCCGAAGAGGGGCAGGCCCGCGGGGTACAGATCGACATCGACGGCAAGATGATCGGCATCCGCTACCCGATGGAGGCCAACCTGATCGGCGACAGCGCCGAGACGCTGCGGGCGCTGATCCCGCTGCTCAAGCGAAAGACGGACCGCTCGTGGCGGGGAAAGATCGAGCATGACGTCGGTGACTGGTGGAACCTGATGCAGGCACGCGCGAATGAGAGCGCTGACCCGATCAACCCCCAGCTGGTCTTCGCCGAACTGTCCAACCGGCTGCCCGACCGGGCGATCCTCACCGCCGACTCGGGCTCCTCGGCGAACTGGTACGCCCGTGACGTAAAGCTCCGCAAGGGGATGATGGGCTCGTTATCGGGAACGCTGGCCACGATGGGCCCCGGCGTCCCGTACGCGATCGCCGCGAAGTTCGCGCATCCCGACCGGGCCGTGTTCGCGCTCGTGGGTGACGGCGCGATGCAGATGAACGGCCTAGCCGAGCTGATCACCGTCGCCAAGTACTGGCGGCAATGGTCCAACCCCCAGTTCTGTGTCCTGGTCCTCAACAACCAAGATCTCTACCAGGTCACCTGGGAGCTCCGCGCGATGGCCGGGGAGGCGCGCGTACCGACCACCCAGGACATTCCCGACGTCCACTACGCGCAGTGGGCCGAGCTGATCGGTCTCAAGGGCATCCGCGTCGATCGCCCCGAGCAGATCGGCGGAGCCTGGGACGAGGCCCTGCGCGCTGATCGTCCGGTGCTGATCGAGGCGATCACCGACCCGTCAGTGCCGCCGCTGCCACCCCACATCACCATCGAGCAGGCCAAGTCGTTCATGTACGCCCTCCTCGGTGGCGACCCCAAGGCCGGAGCGATGATCGCCCAGTCAGCCAAGCAGAAGCTCGAGGAGTTCCTGCCGGGTCGCTGACCGGCCGAACGCCGAAGCAGGACAACCCCAGGCCAGAAAGGCCGCGCCGTTCGCCGGAGGGCGGCGGGGTAGACCGTCAAGAAACCCGCAGCACAACCCGAGGGAGCCAGAAATGGGATTCGATCAATATCACGAGCCGCCGGATGAGCTGCCCCCTGAGGCCCGGACGTTCGCGCGGATGTCGGCCTCCCTGACCGAGGAGGCAGAAGCGATCGGCTGGTATCAGCAGCGTCTCGCGGTCGAAACGAACGCATCCGCTCGAGCCATCATGCGCAACGCTCAGGAGGAGGAGTTCAAGCACTTCAGCATGGACCTCGAATTCCTGCTCAGATGTGACCCAACGTGGCGCACGATCGCCCAAGGAATCCTGTTCGCCGACGGCGACATCGTCGAACACGGCGAGGAGGCGGAGGATGAGGCCGGCTAACCTGCGTCCGCGAGCCGGATGCCGGGACCATCAGCAGCGACTTGGGCCCGTGCCGGCGGCCGCGGCAGACCTCACTGGGCGGGCGCGAGCATGATCACCGCCACGTCCGGCACCAACGCGGAGCACCGTCGGCCCAAGCGGGTCAACGGGTATCTCCCGATCCGCGACTACGCAGCGATCGGTGACCGACACACGGTCGCGCTGATCGGCCTGGACGGGGCGATTGATTGGCTGTGCCTGCCGACCTTCGACGCCCCGTTCGTCTTCGGAGCTCTGGTCGACGCCGATCGCGGCGGTCGCTTCACGCTCGCCCCGACCGACCGGTATGAGACCGAGCGCCGTTACATCCCCGACACGAACGTGCTCGAGACCACCTTCCACACCGACCAGGGATCGGTGCGCGTAACCGACGCGCTCGCGCTTGGATCCGGTGATCTTCCCGCACGAGAGCTAGTCCGCCGGATCGAGGGAGTCAGCGGACAGGTGAACATGGCCTGGCGGGTCGCGCCACGCTTTGAGCACATCCACCGCCCGGCCCGCATCGACCGTCACGACGACGGTATCGTGGCCCGACGGGACGGCGATGCCTTGACCGTCCAGGCCTGGAACACCGGCGAGCCGCGGATCGACGATGGCGCCATCGACGGAACCTTCGTGACCGCAGACGGAGAACGGTCGCTGCTAACGGTGAGCGCCATCTCGATCGCAGACGGACCGTTGCCGATAGCCACGCGAGCCGAGATCGAGCAGCGTCTCGACGAAACGGTGCGCCGCTGGCGAGAGTGGTCTGACCGCAGCCCGTATGACGGACCCTGGTCAGACGCCGTGTCGCGCAGCGGACTGGTGCTCAAGATGCTTGTTCACGCTCCCACCGGGGCGATCGTCGCCGCACCGACCACCGGCCTGCCGGAAATGCTCGGCGGGTCACGCAACTGGGATTATCGCTTCTGCTGGCTGCGGGACTCATCCTTTGCCGTCGATGCGCTGATGCGCCTGGGCGACGAAAAAGCGGCCGGACGCTTCCTGGACTGGGTGATGGCCGCCTCCGCTGAGCATCATCCGCGCCTGCATCCGTTCTACCGTCTAGACGGCAGCTCGAACATCGGCCAGCAACCGCTTGAGGTGGCCGGTTACCGCGGCTCGCGCCCGGTGCTGCAGGGCAACGGCGCGGTCGATCAGCGCCAGCTGGGCAACTATGGCGACCTGTTTCAGGCCGCGACGCTGTACGCCGACCGCGGCTTTGACCTCGACGAGAAGACGAGAACGCGTCTGGTCGGGCTCGCGGACTATGTCTGTCAGGCGTGGGTCGAGCGCGATTCCGGGATCTGGGAGCTTGGCACCCGACGGCATTACACGGCCTCCAAGATGCAGTGCTGGATCGCGCTGGACCGGGCTCTGAAGCTCGCCGGCGAGGGCAAGCTGCCCGGCGGGCACGAGGATCGGTGGCGCCAGGCGGCGGAGCGCATCCGCGACTTCGTGGAGGAGCGCTGCTGGTCAGACGAGCTGGGCGCGTATGCGCGCTCAGCCGACGGCGACGAGCTCGATGCCGGCGTTCTCGTCGGCGTGTTCATGGACTACGAAACCAGCGACCGTCAACGGTTTCACCGGACCGTCGATCGGCTGCGTGAGCGCCTCGGCGTCGGACCGCTCCTGTTTCGCTACACCGGAATGTCGGACACCGAGGGCACGTTCCTAGCCTGTGCGTTTTGGATCGTCCACGCGCTCGTCCGCCTGGAGCGTCTCGACGAGGCGCAAACGCTGATGGACGAACTGGTCGGCCTGGCGAACGACGTCGGGCTGTACTCAGAGGAGATGGCGGCCGACGGCCGCGAGATGCTGGGCAACTTCCCGCAAGCGCTCACGCACCTGGCGCTGATCAATGCCGCCGTCACCTACGTCGAGGCCCGGCGGGGCGAGCGGTGAATCCGGCCAACGACAGCGAGCAGCACGCCGGCGGGAGTGAGCGGAAGGATCTCAGCGAGGCTCGGTCCGGGCTCGTGTCTCGCCGCGTCGGTCAATCGAGACGGTCCGCGGCACCCCGCCCAGAGGGTCGCGCCTCGCCCGTTGACCCACGCCAGCAGTCAGTCAGGCGCGAGCGGCCGTCGGCGGCCGCGGCCGTCGATTCCCTTCACGCCGCCACGATGGCGGTGCTCAGAGCCAGCCGCCCGCCGGGGGCCATTCGCTCACCGATCATCCGTGCGATCACGAGCGCTCGTCGCCTTGGGTCACGGAGATCCGTCATCTCGGGCCGGCATGCCGGCGGGAAACGCAGTCCGTGAAAGATGAGCGCCAACCTAACGAGCAGGAGAAAAACCATGACTCAGATAGCCGTGATCACAGGAGCCTCGGCAGGCGTGGGGCGAGCCACGGCCCGGGTGTTTGCCGAGCGAGGTTTTGATGTGGCGCTGCTCGCCCGCGGACAGGCCGGGCTAGACGGCGCGGCCCGGGACGTCCGTGAAGCCGGGGCCCGGGCGCTGGTGATCCCGACCGACGTATCCCAGTTTGACCAGGTCGACCGTGCTGCCACCCAAGTCGAGGCGGAGCTGGGACCGATCGACGTGTGGGTCAACGACGCCATGACCACCGTCTTTGCTCCCGCCTGGGAGGTCAAGCCGGCCGACTTTCAGCGGGCGGTCGAGGTCACCTTCCTCGGCCAGGTGTGGGGGACGATGGCGGCGCTCTCAAAGATGCGTCCTCGCGACCGGGGCCAGATCGTCAACGTCGGCTCTGCGCTGGCCTTCATCGGAATTCCGCTGCAGTCGGCGTACTGCTCGTCGAAGTTCGCGTGCCGAGGGTTCTTTGAGTCCACCCGGGCTGAACTGATCCACGAGAAGAGCCACATCCGGATGAGCATGGTTCACCTCCCGGCGGTCAACACCCCGCAGTTTGACTGGTGCCAGACGGTGTTTGACGTCCACC